>JAQVZQ010000022.1 GCA_028708095.1 Dysgonamonadaceae bacterium | reverse complement strand
TTAAACCCTAACTCCGCTCCATTAGGTAGTCTATTTTCAGCTTTTCTAAAAGATCTCTTGTTTTTTTGGTTGTTTCTGCAGTTTTCCATTGATCGTTGATTTTGACTTTGGATATACTTTTAGATATTTCAATAATGTCTTTTGGGGAATACTTGCTAAGCTGTTTTGCCTGGATAAGTTTTTGGTATAATCTATAGTACGCTATCATTGCGATAAAATTAGCCATGAGCCAACCCTCGAGTACTATTCTGTTTTGCATATACATACGGTCGGCTTTCAAGAAGTTCTTGTAGGAATCGAACATCACCTCTATTTCGTTTCGCTGTTTGTATTTTTCGTATAACTCTTGGGGTTCTACATCGGTATTGGTTGTAAAGGTAAGAGTGCCGAATGTATTTAACTTTTTATCAAACCCTTCTCTGGTGTATTCTTCTGGGTGTGTTTCCATTCGCAAAATGTAGTCCCGCTCTTCTTCTGTTCGAAGCTTTTCATCTAAAAATGTTATAAACTTCTGTTTATCTTTTTGGTAGGAGTAATACCAAATTACACGATTTTCGTAAATGAAAAACTGAGATCTTTTCTTGAAATCACCTTGTTGAAGAGGTGTGAAGTCTATCAGTTTATTGTTACGATAGAGCGGAATAATGTATTTTAGTTTGTTATTGTTTAAGGTTTTGACATTTGTCTGGCTGTAAAAACCTTTGTCTGCAATAAATATCACATTTTCTACATTCATCTCTTCCACGCATAACTTCATTGTACTTACATCGGTGATGTTTCCATTTATCAAGCGATAATAAACGGGTTGTTTCAGTGCCGAAGAAAACATGTACATAAGACGTATCTGCTCATCGAAGTTTTTAGCAGGATTATATCCGATGGCATTCACATTTAATAAATTGGAAGTGGTGGTTATGTGCGTAGAATCTATCATTATATACTCTTGAAGCGGGCTCTCTTTTTTATCTGAAAGACGGGTTCTCATCCAATCAATAATGAGCTGTCTATTTTCACCAATATATCGTAATGTATCGGTGATTATTTTATCTGTTAATGTTGTTTTATGCCAAAACAATGAGCAATAATCGTGGTGGTGTAAACGCTGCATTCGTTTTATGGGCGCTTCGTGAGCAAATCGCATCATGGCGACGGTGAGCAAAACCTCTAAATCTTTACTGCTAAAAATTGTTCCCAGACCTTTAATCTCTTCTTCTAAAAGTTCGCTGAATAAGCCGTAAACGCCATACATTTTTATATCGACTTTTCCGGGGTCGTTAATGCGCCCTTCTTTCTGTTTGAGCAAATGTTTGTCTGATGGAATGAAACCCTCTTCCTGAGTTATTTTTCCGAGCAGTCCAATTGTGATTTTATCGGTTCGTTTCTTGTTTTTGTTGTAGCGGTACTCTACTTGATATTTGTAGAAATGGCCGCCTACTTTTTTAATCTCTGTTCTTGGCTCTTTGAATTTTTGAATCCATTCTGGTAGATACATAAGCAACATAATTAGGTTGCTCAAAATTAAATAAAAAAAAATGATATAACAAGCACTGTATATAACTTTTTTTTGAAAATAGACGGGAAATAATGCGGAGTTAGGGTTTAAATTGATATTTTCATAATTAAGCCGATGTGAGTAAATCATATCGGCTTATTTTTTTATTTCATAGTTCTATTGGTCATTTACGAAAAAAAACCAGAGAAAACATCTGATCTCTTACCAAAACTTCTTCATCTCTTGATCTCCCAATCTTTTAGCTTTGGCAACCATTTCGGGATTATTTTTATCGATATCAAATTCACCCTTATTGGGTAAAACCAATTCAAAGCCAACAGGTATAACATCAGGATTTTCTATTGATTGCCTATTTTTCAAATAGATATACACCCAAAACTCACGATTGCCATATTCATCTAAAGCAATAAGACGCAATGTTCTCCCTGGTGTCATTTTCACTGTTCTCACAGAGTCAATGGTGGAAGTTATTATAGACTTCTGAGAGGTTGTATCCGCAGCAATTGATTTTGGTTCTTCAATTGGTTTGGGTTCTTCAATTGGTTTTGGAATATCGCTTTTTTTAATGTCTTGTTTTGTGATATTTATATTTGTCTTATAATAATTGTGAGCATAGAAAACGGTAATAATTATAATTCCTCCAGTAATAATAAACCACCATAGAAAGGGGTGCTTTGATTTATTTTTAGAAGACTTACTATCAATAGGAGTATAAATTGGAAGTTCTAAATCAGGAGAAATATCTTCGTCATTACTTTCATCACTAAATGGGGGCTCAATTATTTCCTGTTCATGTTGCTCTCTTGATTGTTCTTCATTTTGCAGTTCATTTGATTGTATTTCAGATTTAGTTTCAGGCGGAGCATCAGTTGTGAAATATTCATCATCTTCAAAGAAATCATCTTCTTCGCTTTCTTCCGATAAAATATCGTGCATTACATCGTTCAGATAAATACCCTCGTTTAGTGGCGTAGTTTCAAAATGGGCAAACGGTTTATTTACTAATGTCTTGAGAGTTTGGGCTGGTAGGAAACTGACCCGACGATGTGAAGGAATTATTATTTTCTCTTGTGTATTAACGTCAACACTTTCTCGTTCTTGAATATGTGTGAGTTTAAAATCACCAAAACCTTTAATATTAACCAACTCATTCGTTGAAAGACCTTGTTCGATTACTCTAAAAAATTCAACAACAAATCTATCAGCTTCTTCGTTCGTAATATCGTTATTAGAAGTCAATAGATTAATTAAATCTTGCGGGTTTAATTCTTCACTCATGACACAGCTTATTTATATTTTTCTTTGAGTATAGATGCAGGTTTAAAATTTACAGAAATTTTAGGCGGTACGAGAAAACGTTCTTGTGTTTGTGCATCAACAGATATCTTCTCCGACTTTTTCTTGGTTTGAAAAACCCCGAAGTTAGGTATGTCTATGATTATATTTCCCGCTAAATTGGAATTTAAATGCTCAACAGTTTGAGCTAAAACCTCTTTAACTTTTAATTGAGTCCAGTCTAATCGTTCAGATAATTCGGTAATAAATTCTTCGTTTGTCATTAATTAATTTTTTCTCAGATTACACAAAAAGCTAAACCACTCTTGCCATTAAATCAAAAGGCATTGCGGATGTAATTAAAACATTGTAAAAATGTCCGATTGTCAAGTTATTTTCTTTGGTAATTAATACCTCATCATCAACATGAGGAGAGTCAAACTCTGTTCTTGCTATGTAATAATCAGGTGTTTCACTATCAATTATTACTTTAAGGTTTTGTCCAACTTTAAGCTCGTTAGTACTCATAGCAATATACTCCTGAACCTCCATCAATTTATTTAATCTTTCTTGCTTAACTTCTGGGTCGATATCGTCAGTGTAGTTCTTGTCACAAAAAGTATCTTCTTCATGAGAATAAGGGAATGCACCAAGACGCTCGAATTTAATCTCTTTCACAAAATCCAACATTTCATCAAAATCTTCATCTGTTTCGCCAGGATGACCAACCATTAGCGTTGTGCGTAGATGAATACCAGGAACTTCTTCTCTTATTTTAGCTATTAACTGAAGCGTTTCTTCTTTTGTAATATTGCGACGCATTTTCTTCAATATATTGTCGCTTATGTGTTGCAATGCTATATCAAGGTATTTACATACATTATCGCATTCGCGAATGACAGGTAAAAGATCCATTGGGAAATTTCCAGGATAGGCATAATGCAAACGAATCCACTCAACACCTTGAATTGAAGAGATGCGTTTTACCAACTCGGCAATCTTCATCTCTTTATAGATATCTAAACCATAATAAGTAAGATCTTGGGCTATGAATTGAAATTCTTTAACTCCACTTTCAACAAGATTTTTCACTTCTTCTTCAATCTCCTCCATCGGACGAGATGTATATTTGCCTGTTATATGAGGTATAGAACAATAAGAGCAAGTTCTATTGCACCCTTCTGAAATTTTGAGATAAGCATAATGATTAGGAGTTGAAAGCATCCTTTGTAAGGATAGTTCTTGATTATAAGATTTACCTAAATCTGTGATCAGATCTTTCCAAGCAAACTTACCGTAGAATTTGTCCACCTCAGGTATTTCCTGACTAAGTTCAGTCATGTATCTCTCGGATAAGCAACCCATCACAAAAAGTTTCTTCAATTTCTTTTGATTCTTTTGTTCAGCAAACAATAAAATCATATTAATGGATTCTTCTTTTGCATCGCCAATAAAACCACAAGTATTTATCACTGCAATTTCGCCTTGTGGATTCTCCGAATCATGCTCAATGGTATACCCATTATCAAGTAGCTGACGCATCAGCATTTCAGAGTCAACCAAATTTTTTGAGCAACCTAATGTAATAACATCAATTCTATTTTTTATCATTCGATATATAATATCTCTTTTACACTCTTATTCTATTCACCGAAAAGTGAGTCCACAAATTCTTTTCTACGAAATACTTGCAAATCCTCAATTCCTTCGCCAAGACCAATATATTTAACTGGAATTTTAAACTGATCTGATATTCCTATTACTACTCCGCCTTTTGCAGTACCATCTAATTTTGTTACAGCCATAGAAGTAACTTCTGTTGCAGCAGTGAATTGTTTAGCTTGTTCAAACGCATTTTGTCCTGTAGAGCCATCAAGTATAAGCAACACTTCGTGTGGAGTGTTGGGAATAACTTTGCTCATCACATTTTTTATTTTAGTCAACTCATTCATCAAGTTCACTTTGTTGTGAAGACGACCAGCTGTATCAATAATCACAACATCTGCGTTTTTTGCTTTTGCCGAACTGATTGTGTCAAAAGCAACAGAGGCTGGATCAGAACCCATCTTTTGATGAATAACTGGAACTCCTACTCTTTCTCCCCAAATAATTAACTGCTCAACGGCTGCAGCCCTAAATGTGTCGGCTGCACCCAAATAAACAGATAAACCATTTGATTTAAATTGGTGAGCAAGTTTACCGATAGTAGTTGTTTTCCCAACACCATTGACACCTACTACCATAATTACATAAGGTTTTTTATCTTTAGGTATAGAGAAATCATCAATATCAGTTGTGTTATTATCCATTAACAAAGCCACTACCTCCTCGCGGAGAATGTTAGTTAGCTCATCTGTAGTCATATACTTATCACGTGCAACACGCTCTTCAATTCTATTAATTATCTTTATGGTAGTATCAACTCCAACATCAGATGAGATTAGAACTTCCTCCAACTCATCTAATACATTTTCGTCAACCTGAGATTTTCCAGCAACTGCTCGAGTAAGTTTAGAGAATATATTCTCTTTTGTTTTTTCGAGACCTTTATTCAGTGTCTCTTTTTTTCCTTTTGAAAAAATATTAAGTAATGCCATAACTAACGAAATTTCAATAACCTATTAAATAAATGATACCTTTTTGATATACTTACCCGCTAATAGACAAAGCTACAAAATTGGGCACAAAAAAAATCCCTGCATAAGAATGCAAGGATGTTTTTATATATTATTAACCCAGATTATTTTTTAAAATAATCTTGTACTAGTTCATTGAGAATCATCTCTTCTTTAAATGTATAAGAACCAGTATCTGATTTTACCATTTTAATCACTTTCGTGTGACTACGTCCTGATGTTGTTGTTCTATCGCGAAAACCTGCGACTGCTCTTTTTGCCATGGTTTATCTATTTTACTTGATTTCTTTATGTAATGTCATTTTCTTCAACACTGGATTGTATTTCTTCAATTCAAGTCGTTGAGTTGTATTTTTACGGTTTTTCATCGTAATGTATCTCGATGTACCGGGCATTCCACTTTCTTTATGCTCTGTGCACTCTAAAATAACTTGCACTCTATTGCCTTTTGCTTTTTTTCCCATAATTATTGTGCTCCTATCAATTAAGCATTAAGATATCCTTTATCTGCTGCTTTTTTAAGTGCTGCATCTAAACCTATTTTATTAATGGTGCGAAGTCCCGCTGCAGAAACTTTAAGACTGATCCAGCATTCCTCTTCTTCCCAATATAATTTTCTATTGAACAAATTTACGTTGAATTTTCGTTTCGTTTTTGCATTTGAATGCGAAACGTTATTTCCAACCATTGCTCTTTTTCCTGTTATTTGACAAATCTTAGCCATGGCTCCTCTATTGTTTTTTTTATTTATATTTCGCCTTTTATTCTACTCTTTCCACGAAATCAGGGCGCAAAATTAGGTATATATTTCTTATTTACCAAAATATTTGACAAATAAAATTTGAATACACCGATTTCTCATGTATAAAAGTGCGATAACTTTCAATTTCAAATTAATTTGAAACAGAAAGTGCAGCTTTTAAATCATTGTAAAACTCATTTAAAAAGAAAAGAGTTCCTTTACGTAGATTCGCTTTAAGCTCTTTCGAATCAGAATCAGAGTTTACTGAACTATCAGTTATCATATCTTCAGCTGCAATTAATCGAGGGAAAAAATTTCTTCCTTTATCTTTAACATCCTGATAGGTCACATCTCTTATTACCAATAAACAACCTGCATTAGTAATAGTGGCATCAAAACGATAATTCATCATCATCTTTTGACGAACCCCCTGGCTATCTTCGGGCAACAAAAGTTCTACCTTTGAGCTCACTGAAAGACTTTTGTCTTTATCAATGAACCTTATTCCAGACAAAAGAGGATTGCCTGCATAATTGTCTTTACCCCATTTGTAAAGCAATGCATAGCTTTGATCTTCATTTAATCCCTGATGAGTATGAATAAATTGTTGAAAAACAACTTTTCCATTTACTTCGGGTACACTCGTAAAAACGTTTTCCTTCTCAGTCTGTGCATTTACTGCTACAGAAAAAGAGAAAACTAAACTAATTATGAATAAAATTCTTTTCATTTTAAAATTGCTATCTAAGTTAAAAGATTTGTTCCTCATAATGTGTTAGACTACAAACGTAGTTAAAAGATTAACGGAAGACAAATATCTTTCTTAAAATATCTTTCATTATATTTTATATATCAGCTAAAAACAGTTACTTTTGCATCTCCAATTTTAAACCATTTATATTATAATATAAGATGTCAAAGAAACACAGCAAAGCTACCGAAACTAATTTAGAAAACATCGGTGAAGCACTAACAAGTTCAGAACAATTTATTGAAAAAAACCAAAGAGCTATTTTAATTGGCTTAGGTGCAGTTGTATTGATAGTACTTGCTATTTTGGCTTACAACAATTTGTATAAGAAACCCAAAAACGAAAAAGCAGAAGCTGCAATTTATAAAGGAGAGCGCTACTTTGAAAACGAGCAAGACTCACTTGCCCTTTTTGGTGACGGAAATGATTATATCGGATTTGAAGAAGTAATGAATAAATTCGGTGGAACAAAAACAGCTGATTTAGCGCGTGCTTACGCAGGTATCTCATACAGCCGATTAGGAGATAATGATAGAGCACTTAATTATTTAAATAAATTCAAAGGTGGAGACAAACTAATTACTCCAGCAATAGCAGGGGCAGTTGGCGATATATATATGAATATGGATAACAGTGAAAAAGCTGCTAAGATATTCATTAAAGCTGCAAAAGATGCTGACGACAACATGCTATCTCCTATTTATTACAAAAAAGCAGGATTAGCTTATTTACATGATCAAAAATTTGATAAAGCAACAGAGACTTTTGAAATGATCAAAAAGAAATATCTGAACTCGCCCGAAGGACAAGAAGCTGACAAATATCTTGTGCAAATAAATTTGAGTAATAAATAAATTTATTATCTCTCCTCTTATTAATTATCATTATACTTAGTTTATGTCAACACTATTACAGAAAGAAAGCACACAAAACACTACTCTACCTTCAGGAAAAGATAAAGTAATTGGTATTGTGGTTTCAGAATGGAATACAGCAATAACCGAGAGCCTTCTAAAAGGTGCAACCGATACACTTATAGCCGCTGGTGTAAAAGAAGATGATATAATTGTAGAATATGTACCTGGTAGCGTAGAGCTCACATTTGGAGCAAAGGTGCTTATTGAAGGGACTTTGGCTCATGCAGTAATAGTTTTAGGGTGCGTAATACAAGGTGACACCCGCCATTTTGACTATGTATGCGATAGCATAACACAAGGAGTTACCACACTTAATATAGATTATGACACCCCCGTTATATTTGGTGTGCTCACAACCGACAATTTAGAACAAGCCGAAGCCCGTGCTGGTGGCACTCATGGAAATAAAGGAGAAGACTGTGCAATTGCAGCATTGGAGATGATTGCACTACAAGAAAAATATTTAATCTAATTAAAAAATTGCGAAAGTAGCTCAGTTGATAGAGCATTAGCCTTCCAAGCTGAGGGTCGCGGGTTTGAGCCCCGTCTTTCGCTCTCATTAAGTTCTCTTTAAGAACATTTTATAAAAACACCGTAGAATCTTTATTCTATGGTGTTTTTTTGTTTCTGATTGTTTGATTTGCAAAATATAAAAAAATGAAATACACGTAAAGTATCATCGAAGTTAAGTTGGAATAGAGTGAAAATATTTTTCAGACGACGGATTGGACGATCAACTGTTGAAAATTGAATCCGTCACCTAAAAAATATTTTAAAAGGAGAAAAAGAGAGATAAATGACCTGAATTGAAGAAAACATGTCAAAAACAATGCATTCGAAGGCAAGAAAAAAGTTTTAGAGACTGAATTGTCAAGTAAATTGAGATGAATGGTGATTTTAAGACAAAATCAAGCCTTTTTTTGTTTAGAAAGTGAGTTTTATCTGTTGCAAAACATTTTCGAGGCGGCGGAAGCGATTTTCAACAGTTGAAAACCAAATCCGTCACCTAAAAAATATTTTGATAAACTTTCATACTGTTTTTATATGAAATATTTGCTGGAGTATAAATCTACAGAAGTTTTTAACGAAGAGGTATATTGCAGTGTGTTCAAATGTACAAGGTATTATCAATTGAATCGCAATATGAACTTTTAGTTTTTAAAATATCAAAGTACTTTTTTGCTATAAAGTTGTACCTTTACAGCCGCAAAAAACAAAATCGTTAATCCCTTGTTTTGACCTATTCATTTATTATGTAATAGTAAATAATGGTTTTGCAACATGAAGATTGACCGAAAATACAACATTTCATTTAAGACCTCATTTTACTATAGAAATATAAAGTAATCCTCATGAAAGAATTGCTTTTTTCACCAATGCATATTATTTACAAATAACAATAAAACTGTTTGTCTTACAATAATCAACACTCACAATACCGTGATTTTACAACTGGTAGCATATCGGCCCAATTAACAAAACTCGCACTGCCACTTATGGCTACAAGTTTTGTGCAAATGGCTTATAGTTTAATTGATCTTGCTTGGGTGGGGAGATTGGGAAGCGAATCTGTTGCAGCTGTTGGTGCAATGGGCATGTTGGTTTGGATGCTTCACTCCATTGCTTTATTTTCAAAAATTAGTGCCGAAGTATCCATTGGTCAATCAATAGGCATAAAGCGTTTTGATAAAGCATCAATATATGCTTCACATACAACAACCATAGCAATCATCCTCGGGGTTTTGTTCTTCATTGTCTTTCTGACTCAACCCTATCTATTCGTGGCATTTTTCAAACTATCTCCTGCAATATCACTTGAAGCTGCCAACTACTTAAGAATAATATCGTTTAGCATCCCCATGATATTCTTGATTCTAAACTTTTCGGGTATTTATGTAGGTTCGGGACGTAGCGACATTCCTTTTTACTACAATGTTACGGGTTTGATTCTTAATATTGTCCTTGATCCATTGTTAATTTTCGGACTCGGTCCATTTCCTGCTTTAGGCTCGCAAGGTGCTGCTTTGGCTACTTGTATCTCTCAATTAGTTGTACTCGTCCTATTTATTTGGCATTTAAAAAAACGCAAAGGGGTTTTTGGTGATTTCCCTTTTTTTATCGTACTCAAATCAAGTTATACAAAAAAGATATTCAAATTGGGTTTTCCTGTTGCAGCAATGAATATATTTTTCTCTTTTATTAATATGAACTTGGTTCGAATTGCCTCAATACATGGAGGACACTTGGGTGTAACCAGTCAAACAACTGGTGGACAAATTGAAGGCATTACTTGGAACACAACTCAAGGCTTTGCAACAGCATTGGGTAGTTTTGTTGCCCAAAACTATTCTGCCGGCAGAATGGATCGGGCGAAAAAAGCTTTTGCCTTTACACTAAAAATTATGCTGTCGGTGGGAATTATAATAAGTGCTTCTTTTATATTATATGGTGCCAACATTTTCTCCATTTTTATACCCGAAAGAGATGCTTATATGGCTGGAGGCGATTATCTTTTTGTGTTAGGTATTTCTCAAATTTTCATGATGTTGGAGTTAACCACCCAGGGTATGTTTAACGGAATTGGCAAAACTAATCCTCCTGCTATTATCAGCATGACATTCAATGCAGTTCGAATCCCTTTAGCTATGTTCTTAGCTTCGTCAATGGGTGTGAATGGTGTATGGTGGGCAATTACTATAACAACTATCTTCAAAGGAACTATTTTAACCTTGTGGTTCCATTTAACACAAAAGAAAATAACTAATAAAACCCAATAGAGGATATTATAGATGTGGAAACAAACAGTAGGTCTATAAACCTGGTAAAAACAATCCAATATCATTTACAGGCAAGTTGAAAAGATTTGCTACATAGCCATTTACCATTTTACCTGAAAACATATAAAATCCTGATGAAAATCCCCGATCAGATTGTGCCAATCCAATTACACCTCCTCCATTTGCCATATTTTGAAAGAGTGATGAAAATATATTACTCAGTGCCATAGAAGCCGTGCGAGCTACACGCGAACTTATACTCATTTCACAGAAATGCAGTATACCATATTTTTCGAACATTGTGGGCGAGCCTGGAAGGCAAGCTTCCATTGTGGTTTCAAAACATCCCCCTTGTGCGAGGCGTAAATCAATTACAAGTGCGCCTTTTTTCAATTCTCGTATCAGATCGGATGAAATTCTATCGCGATGTGTTTGGTTAATGTATTCCATTGCGCCAATTAAAACATCAGCAGAACGGAAGTTGTTTCTGAGTACATTTGGTTGTAAAGTAGAAGTAAAAACGGAACGCCCCAAACTGTGTTGAATTAACCTTAGTTTATTTATATCATTATCAAACACTTTCACCAAGGCACCTAAACCCAAAGCAGCACGGGCAGCAATTGTTCCGGCAACATCTGCTCCAATAATCACAACTTCTGTGGGTGAAACACCCGGAACTCCACCCATTAGTATGCCTTTTCCACCATTCGCATTGCTCATCAATTCGGCAGCCAATGTGATGGCTGAGGCTCCTTCTATTTCAGAAATAGCTGTAACAAAAGGTGAAGTACCCTCATCATCATAATACACTAAATCGTAAGCTAATCCATTGATTCTTTTAGAAGACATTGCTTCTAAAACAGCTGAGGAAAGCATGGGTTGTAACAAAAATGAAAACACTGTTGTGCGTGGACGCATTAATCTCACCTCCTGTAAGGTGGGTGGCGATATTTTCAAGATTAGATTTGCTTCAAAAACCTCAGCTTTTGTATCAACAATAGTTGCGCCCGATTCAGCATAATAGTTATCTGAATAATTGATAGGCTCACCTGCACCCGACTCAAATATTAATTTATGTCCTTCATCAACTAAAAGCGCAACCGCCTCAGGAGTAAGAGCCAAGCGCTTTTCAAATCTTGTATCCTCTTTGGGAACACCAATAACGAGGGCTGAATGAGTTTTATTTACTTTCAATAAAAACTCCCTAACTACAAACGAGGTTGATTTAAAGGGTTGATATATCATTTTGAATGAAGTTTATAGAAAATTATGTTCATAGATATGGTTGCAATAATTCCTTTATATTCCTAACAGTTTCGTCAACATGTACAAGTGTAATCAACTGTTTGTTTTCGTAAATAATTTGAGATTTAGAGTAATAACACTGACGTTGCGTTAAGTGTTGAGATATGAATTCTTTCAACTCAGCAGGTGTTTTACCTTGAATTAGGGGCCTTTCATTTTTAGATGCTAACAAACGTGATGTCAGCTCTTCTACTGAGGCTTTAATATATACAGTGATTCCTTGTTGGTTCATAAAGTTCATATTGTCATAAAAACAAGGAGTGCCACCACCAGTTGAAATCAATACGTTTTGAAAAGTACCTGCTTCTCGTAACATCTCATACTCAATTTTTCTAAAGCCATTCTCACCTCTTTCATCGAAAATATCCTTAATAGATTTACGATATCTCTTTTCTATATATTTATCAAGATCTACAAACTCTACGCCTAATTCAACGCTCAACAATTTTCCAATTGTACTTTTACCCACACCCATATATCCAACTAAAAACACTCTTTTCATAAATTCCTATAATAATGGAGTGAACAAACGTACAAAGGATTCTTTAAACCGTAACCATACTGGACGCTTTATCCATTCTCTTAAAACAATTTCTTTTGAGTTTTTCTGATCCTCCAAAAATATTGATTTAGCTTGCGATGCGGTACATTCATCGTATATGAATGCTTCGACCTCAAGGTTTTGCTCAAAGCTTCGGTTATCGAAATTGGCAGAACCAATCAGTGTTAATGAATCATCAATAACAGTTAATTTGGAGTGCAAAAAACCAGGTTCATAAAAATACACTTTTATACCTGCTATCATCAATCGTTTAAAATAAGAGCGAGAAGCCAATTGCACCATTACCGAATCTGACTTGCGTGAAACCATCAATCTAACATCAACTCCTCTTACTGAAGCAGAAATAAGTGCCTCAAATAATCCGTCGGGCGGTATAAAGTAAGGAGTTTGAATATATATAGAAGACTTAGCATAAAAAATTGCATGCATAAATCCTTGCATGATTTCTCTATCGGAACTATAAGGACCGCTGGTTACAATTTGCATTTGATTATCACCAAAGCTTTCCAAAGGAGGGAAGTATATGCGAGCAGTGATAAGGGATTTACTTACCATAAACCAATCTATTAAAAAAACTGATTGAAGTCCCTGCACTCCTTTTCCTTCAATGCGAATATGAGTATCTCTCCAATTTCCCCACGATACTCCGTTTATGTATCTATCGGCAATATTCATGCCGCCTATATAACCCACTCGCCCATCAATCACCACAATTTTTCGATGATTGCGATAGTTTGCATGAGATGTGAGCATCGGGAAAGTTACTTTCATAAACTCCTCAACTTCAATTCCAGCTGAACGCAATTCTTCGTAAAAACGTTTCTTCACTCTCCATGAGCCAACAGCATCAACAATTACTCTGATCTTTACACCTTGTGCTGATTTATTAATTAATAGATTTTTGAGTTGATTGCCAACAATATCATCATCCCATGCATAATATTCGATGTGTATATGATCAGTTGCTTGATCAATATCACGAAACATAGCATCGAATTTGTCACGACCAGCAATAAAAAACTCAACAGAGCTTCCCTGTAGTAAGGGAGCGTCATTAAGATTGCGAAGCAGTTTTATTAGATCGGTATGTCGTGTAGGATAATCTATTAATTCAGTAGTGTTGAGTTCTGCTAATGGCCGCTTCTTTATTTTTCGATAATATCGTAGAGAGATGTTTCGCCGCTTGGTGTAGTTCTGCCCAAAAAATGCATATATAACCAACCCAACAATTGGAAGAAAAATTAAAACCATAATCCATGATATGGTTTTAATGGGATTCCTATTTTCGGATATAATCACAATTATAACCCCCAAGGCTGTAATTAGATAAACTACTTCTGCTATACGAAAAAGGATTAGGTACATATCATTGGGGGACTTAACGATATTTCCCTTCTTCTATATCACCAAGGATATTGAGGTACGAATGATATCGACTATTACTAATATAATGATTATCTAATGCTTCTCTTACAGCACATCTGGGCTCATTTATGTGCATACAGTTATTATAGAAGCATTTGTCTGAGAATTTGAATATTTCAGGAAAGTAATGAGAGACTTCTTCTTCCTTCATGTTTATTGTTCCAAAACCTTTAATACCTGGAGTGTCAATTAAGAATCCTCCACCATCTATCTCAATCATTTCAGAAAAGGTGGTAGTGTGCATTCCTCTTTGATGGTAAACGGAAATATCACCTACCTTACGATTATCATCTCCTGTAACCACATTTATAAACAAAGATTTACCAACACCTGAATGCCCTGCCAATAACGTTACTTTGTCTTTAATTATTTCTCTTAATTCATTTACGCCTGTTTCTTTAGTCAAAGATGTTTTTTGACATTGATAGCCGATTGTTTGATATAAGTTAATGAGTGCATCTACATATTTCAAATCTTCTTTATCATACAAATCGATTTTGTTGAAAACAAGAAAAACAGGAACACTATATGCTTCTGCTGTAGCTAAGAATCGATCGATGAAAACTGTGGTTGTATCAGGGGATTTTATTGTAATGAAAAGTAGTGCCAGATCTATGTTGGCAGCTAATATATGAGCTTGTTTTGATAAATTGGATGCACGACGAACAATATAGTTTTTTCGATTAAAAATTTCAGTAATATATGAAATATTATCAGCATTAAAATCTACTTTCACATAATCGCCCACAACAACAGGACTTGTGCTTCTAATTCCTTGTAGTCGAAAGTTACCCTTGGCTATACATTCAATATCAAGACCAGTATCTGTTCTCACTATATATGCATTACCCGTATTTTTAATCACCAATCCTTTCATGCTCTGAAAATGAAAGAGGAAAAAATAGCATCTTTTCCTCTTTGTTGAATTTATACAGTAAGAACTTCTTTTTCTTTTACCTCAAAACTATCATCGATCATCTTAATGTACTTATCATGCAGTTTCTGAAACGAGACTTCTGCATTTTTACCCGTATCTTCAGGTAATCCATCCTTCACAGCCTTTTTAATACTATCAATTCCTTCACGACGAAAGTTACGAATGCTTATTTTGGCATCTTCTGCTTCTTGTTTTATTTGTTTTACAAGTTGCTTGCGTCTTTCTTCAGTCAGTGGAGGTATGCCCAAACGAATTACTTCACCATTGTTTTCGGGAGTAATGCCTACATCTGAGTTCATAATGGCTTTTTCAATTGGTTTCAACATAGATTTCTCCCATGGTTGAATAACAATTGACTTTGCATCGGGTGTAGTAACTGTTGCTGTACTGGTTAGTGGTGTCATAGTTCCATAATATTCAACCATTATACCATCGAGGAGACGGGGATTGGCTCTACCTGCACGAATGCGTGATAAAGTATCTTCAAGAAATTCTAGCGTTGATTGCATTTTCTCTTCTACCTCATTTTCTAAACTTTTAATGTCTATCATAGGATTTAATTTTTATATGTTATAAACAAAAATAGGTAATATTATTGACAATATAGATTATAAAAGTAATTATACACTCATCTTTTTGTTAGATAAACACGTGTTCCGATGTTTTCGCCCATAATTACTTTTTTTAGATTCCCAACAGTGTCCATATCAAATACAACCAGAGGTAAATTGTTCTCTTTGCACATAGTGGTTGCTGTTAAATCCATAATCTTTAAATCACGTGAATATATTTCGTCAAACGAAATCTCATCAAACTTGGTAGCTGTGGCATCTTTTTCAGGGTCTGCCGTATAAATTCCGTCTACACGAGTACCTTTAAAAAACACATCAGCCTCTATTTCTATTCCACGTAAAGCTGAAGCTGTGTCGGTAGTGAAAAAAGGATTGCCCGTTCCCCCTGAAATTATGGCGATACCACTTTCTTCAAGTGTTTCAATTGCCTTCCATTTGGAATAGTATTCACCAATCGGCTCCATTCTTATGGCAGTGTAAACCTGGTTTTTCTGACCTATTGCAGAAAGTGCTGAACTTAAAGCCAAACTATTCACCACTGTAGCAAGCATTCCCATTTGATCACCTTTTACACGATCGAATCCCTTGTCTGTACCACTTAACCCTCGGAATATGTTACCACCACCAATTACAATACCTATCTGAACACCCATATCAGCAATTTCTTTGATTTGCTGTGCGTATTCTTGCAGTCGATTTTCATCAATGCCATATTGCTTGTCACCCATTAGCGATTCACCACTCAATTTGAGTAAAATTCGTTTATATTTTGTCATTGTTAAGTATGTTTCATATAAATAATCAGTACAAAAATATTAATAAATAGTCACATTAAAGAATTGTTGACGCTGTGTTGTTCAAACAATGTGAGAAATAGAAGTGTTTTCTTTTATTTGAAGCTAAACTACATGGTCAGCCTAAACTATAAAAGAGACTTCCTTAAATGCATATATCCGTTCTTCTTCTTCCGGTAAGGCCTCTATTATCAAATGTCCTGAAGAAATCACATCTTTGATTCTACCATGAAATAGTCCGCCTTTATCCTCGAAAGAGTGAGTTCCATCTTTTCGATATAAGTGTTGCATGTATTCACTCTCAATGTTGTTTTTATTGCCAATCTGAAGCTCTCGATAGAGTAGAAATAATTCACGATTGAAAGTTTCCAAAAGCTCTTGTCTATCGTATTCTTTTCCTGTAACCTGTTTCATGGAAATTGGGTTTAGTAAAGCAGAAGGAAAATTATTTTCGTTTACATTAAGCCCAACTCCAATAATGCAATAATCAATTTGCCGTCCAATCAAACTATTTTCGATAAGTATTCCTGCAACTTTCTTATCATTCCAGTATATATCATTGGGCCATTTAATGGTAACATTATCAATAAAGTTATCAAGCAGCCTCTTCAAAGCCAAAGATACGATACGTGAAATAATAAATTGATCTTTCGCAGCTACACAATCGGGATACAATAAAAGACTGAACAATAAATTATTCCCATTGCCAGAAAACCAACTATTGCCAACTTGCCCCCGTCCCATTGTTTGAAAGTCAGCCATAACAATTGAACCTTCAGGCAGGGGTTTTTCTTGTTGCAACTTTTTAAGTTCGGAGTTCGTGGAGGTAGTTTCATTTAGTGAAATCACCACCCTGTTTTTATTCAATTTTTCCATAATACTCTTGTTGAATTTTCTTTGGCAACTTCTTCACAACCTCGTCTATGGAGTGTTGAATCCATTTCTTTAGCTCCTTATCAGGCATATCTCCCGACAACTCAATGGAATTCCAATATTTTTTATTCATGTGATAGGCCGGATACACACTATGATACTTTTCTCTTAAAGCAATTGCTTTATCAGCATCACATTTGAGGGAAATTGATTTCACCTCAGTATCCAATGGAATTAATGCAACCATCTTTCCCATAATTTTCAGCACCAAAGTTACTTCATCAAATGGGAATGTGGGTTCCACAAAAGGAATGTTAATGCAATAATCGTACAGTTCTTCAATATTCATGTATGAAAGTATTTGCCTAAAACACCGGCGACATAAATGCATCGTCAATATGCTCAATCTCGAAGCTTTTGCCATCCCAGACTGCAGAAATAATATCAAAACGTGCAGGTTTATCTATATCGTTTATTTGCAAATATAAATCGGCTGCCTCAACAATGCGTCTAATTTTAGCACGCCCAATGAAATCTTCGGGATTTCCCCATTGACGTGAAGTGCGGGTTTTGACTTCAACAAAAATAATGTACTCTTCGTCTTCAGCAATTATATCTATTTCATGACGGTGCATGGTCCAATTTTGTTTTATCACCTTATAGCCTCCGTTTCTCATGAAGTTTGCTGCTGCCAATTCACCTTTAATTCCAAGTTCGTTATGTGATGCCATAGTTTTATTAAGAATTATCTGAGTAAGTGCCGCTGTAATGATGTAAAAATACAAATTATAGGCTAGAATCCTTTATTTAAGCAAATATTTTTCGTTTTTTTGTATCCGAATTGATATCTCAATTAAATTTGTGATAGCTTACTTGGTAACGAACACCAAATGTGTATTTGGTTTTCTCATGTCTAAGTAGAGTTAGGAATGTAAATATGCAACAGACAGAAAAGAATAAACAGGAGCCCAATCGAAAACTCAGAACCAAGAGGATTGATTGTTTGGTGAGCGAAGAAGAATACGAGTTAATCAACATCTACCTTAAGAAATACAAGATAACAAATCGCTCGCGATGGTTCCGTCAATTGATAGTTGGTCATATTTTAAAAACATTCGAACAGGATTATCCGACCTTGTTTAATGAGAATGAAATGCGCAGATAGAAAAGAATAAAGATTAGTAGAGTGAATTAGATAATAAATTACTCCTCTCTTCGCATATTGGCAAGAGAAAAACAAAAACAACCCAATTATGTTAGACGATAAATATTTCATGAACCAAGCATTTACCGAAGCCAAGCTGGCTTACGATAAAGACGAGATACCCATCGGTGCAGTGGTTGTTTGCAGCAATCGAATTATAGCCCGTGGACACAATCTCACCGAAACCCTCAACGATGTGACAGCCCACGCTGAAATGCAAGTTATCACAGCAGCAACAAATGTATTGGGTGGTAAATATTTAGATGAGTGCACAATTTATGTAACTGTTGAACCTTGCCCAATGTGTGCGGGCGCACTTGGATGGGCACAAATACAACGCATTGTATATGGTGCAGATGATCCGAAAAAAGGATATTCATTATACTCTACAAAAGTATTGCATCCAAAAACAGAAGTTGTTAGTGGAGTGATGGCCGAGGAGTGTAGCGAATTAATAAAAAACTTTTTCAAAAAGAAGAGATAGCTTACTTATTAACGACTTTCACCAAATCTTTTGCTTTTAAAATAAACCACTATTCACCCCACCATCAATTTGCACAGTTGTGCCAGTAATGGCTCGTGCTTGTGACGAGCACAAATATGCAACCATATTGCCCAATTCGGAGGGATTCATGAAACGTCTATGAGGTAGTGAAGACATCACTTCTTGTTCGTATTCTTGCACAGAAACACTGGCATCGCCAGCTTCCTTTTCCATCAATTGATTAATTCTATCAGTTCTGAAGTATCCAGGGCAAACATTGTTAATGGTAATACCTTTGCCGATCAGTTCTTTGCTTATACTTTTTGCAAAACTAATAACAGCTGTTCTAAATACATTAGACAAAACCATCGTTGGGCTCGGCTCTTTCACAGTCATGGATGCAATATTTATGATTCGTCCCCAACCTTTTTTCTCCATATAAGGCAGGCAGAGTTTTATCATCCTGATATTGTACTTCAATACACTATTGTATGCTTCATCGAAGTCGTCCATAGAAATATCGTCAAAAGAACCGGGCGAAGGACCTCCTGAGTTATTCACAAGAATATCAATTCTTCCAAATTTCTCGATTGTCTCCTTTACAATTCTTTCGTTGTCTCCTTCTTTTGACATATCTACACTTAAAGCGAGCACTTCAACTCCAAATCCTTCAATCTTTTTTTTGGTTTTATCAAGCTCTTCTTCATTACGAGCACACAATACAATATTAACACCCTCTTTTGCAAGTGACGTAGCACATGCTTTTCCTAATCCTTTACTGCTTCCACCAATAATGGCTACTTTGTCTTTCAATTTTAAATCCATAGTTATATACTTTTTCATTTATAACAATGAAATCAAGGGTTAGTTTTAGATTTTAGTAAGTTGATAACTACACAATGCTCCTAAATTTGTATATTTGCACCTTAAATTCTTAAAACAAACTCATTATGAGTTGTAATTCGCAATCAACATTATGTCAAAACAATTCAAGCGCACACTCATCACATCGGCCTTACCTTATGCCAACGGCCCCATCCACATAGGACACTTAGCAGGAGTGTATGTTCCTGCCGATATTTATGCACGATATTTACGTCTAAAAGGAGAAGAAGCCCTTTTTATTGGAGGGTCGGACGAGCATGGTATTCCCATTACCATTACTGCACGAAAAGAAGGTGTGACACCTCAAGACATAGTGGATCGTTACCACACTTTAATCAAAAATTCTTTCGAAGAATTTGGAATTACTTTCGATATATATTCGCGCACAACATCGGACATTCATCGTCAAACAGCTTCCGATTTCTTTCAGAAACTTTATGATAAAGGAGAGTTTCTGGAGCAAGAAACTGAGCAATATTACGATGAAGAAGCACAACAATTCCTTGCCGATAGATATATCACTGGCACTTGTCCTCATTGTCAAAACGATAATGCTTATGGTGACCAATGCGAAAACTGTGGAACATCGCTCAATGCAACAGATCTTATCAATCCGAAGTCTGCTTTGAGTGGCAATGTGCCCGTTCGCCGCAAAACCAAACATTGGTATTTACCATTAGATAAACATGAAGTATGGTTGCGCAAATGGATTTTGGAAGACCACAAAGAATGGCGAAGCAATGTTTACGGACAATGCAAATCGTGGTTAGACCAAGGATTGCAACCACGCGCTGTGAGTCGCGATTTAAATTGGGGTGTGCCCGTTCCAGTGGAAGGTGGCGAAGGGAAAGTATTGTATGTGTGGTTTGATGCACCCATTGGTTACATTTCGAACACAAAAGAGTTACTTCCCAACGATTGGGAGAAATGGTGGAAAGATGAAGAGACAAAAATGATACATTTTATCGGTAAAGACAATATTGTGTTTCACTGCATCGTGTTTCCCGCCATGTTGAAAGCCGAAGGTTCGTTTAATCTTCCCGAAAATGTTCCTGCTAACGAGTTTATGAACTTAGAGGGAGACAAAATATCCACCTCGCGCAATTGGGCGGTGTGGCTGCACGAATACTTGCAAGACTTCCCTGGCAAACAAGATGTATTGCGATACGTGTTGACTGCGAATGCACCTGAAACCAAAGACAACGATTTCCTCTGGAAGGATTTTCAGGCACGCAACAACAATGAGTTAGTAGCCATATTGGGTAACTTTATAAACAGGGCACTGATTCTCACCCAAAAGTATTTCGATAATAAAGTTCCCGAACGCAATGAATTAACCGACTACGACAAAGAGACGCTTGACAACTTCAAAAGTCTAAGACAAACCATTGAAAAGGACTTAGACAACTTCAAGTTTCGTGAAGCGCTAAAAGATGCCATGAATTTGGCCCGCATTGGCAACAAATACTTAGCAGACACCGAGCCATGGAGAGTAGCCAAAACAGATATACCTCGCACAGCAACCATTCTTAATATTGCTTTGCAAATTACGGCCAATCTGGCTATTGTATTCGAGCCATTCCTGCCATTTTCGGTAAAGAAAATTAAACAATTTATCAATATCGAGGGGCTTTCATGGGATCAACTGGGCAATATGGACCTACTCGCTGTTGGTCACGAGTTGGGTAAATCTGAATTGCTATTCGAGAAAATTGAAGACGAAGCCATTGAGCAACAAGTGCAAAAATTGTTGGACACTAAGAAAGCCAACGAGGAGACAACCTATAAAGCGCAACCCATAAAAGAGGAAATTGCTTTTGACGACTTCACAAAACTTGACTTGCGTGTAGCAACCGTATTAGAGTGCGAGCGCGTTCCCAAAACTGACAAGTTACTCCGCTTTTTGCTGGACGATGGCATTGGAAAACGCACCATCCTGTCGGGTATTGCTCAATATTATCCTAACCCCGAAGAACTGGTTGGGAAGCAAGTTTGCTTTATTGCCAATCTTGGAGCACGCAAAATGCGTGACATATTATCAGAAGGAATGATTTTATCTGCAGAAAATGCTGATGGCACATTGTCATTGATTGAACCAGGGAGTGAAGTAAAGCCTGGAAGTCAGATAAATTAAGAAGCAATCGGTTTGTTTACAAAACCGCGCGAGCGGAGTATGCAACTATTTGTTTTTGGTTTTTATAACCACCCTTTTTATCTTTGTATTCAGAAAGTGCCATTGTAATATTGTTCGCAAGCATTATAAATTGCACTATAAAAAGTATAAAACCCAGACTCTGTTCTGGGTTTTTTCTGAATTAATTTGTATCTTTATCAAGTATAAATGCATAACCACCTAAATTAAATAAGTATCTACACCACATATCATTTGAACTCGGCT
>JAQVZQ010000239.1 GCA_028708095.1 Dysgonamonadaceae bacterium | reverse complement strand
TTGTGTTTGAGTCTTCATCTCTTTTGTATTTTGATTTTTACAAAGATGAAGACTCTTTTTTATTTTTAACTTTATAAGTGGTGATTTCTAATTGCCAAAATGTGAGGAAACAAAGTTACTGATTACACACTTGTCATAGCATCTAAAAATAAAATCCTTATTTCTTTTTGTTGTAGTTCTTTTAGCTTAGTTGTTACTCATGAGTTCTTTAGACTCTAAATTACAACTATTCGAGATAATGATACAAGTTTACTGTCCTCTTCATTGTTTATATAATCGCAGAACATATCAACATATCTAAAAACAATATATGTAAAAGCTTAAATATATTTAAGATAGCTGTTTTTTAAAACATTATCCAAAACATTTATTGTAACTCTATGTTTGTTTGTCATACCCAAAATAATGTATCACTTTTGTAAAACATAAAAAAATAATGCTGTTTAACTCTCTTGATTTTGCAGTTTTTCTGCCCATTGTTTTTTTCCTTTACTGGTTTGTATTTAAAAAAAACCTAAGGATACAGAACCTTTTAATAGTAATTGCTAGTTATGTGTTTTATGGATGGTGGGATTGGCGATTTTTATCACTTATCATTTTTAGTACACTCATTGATTATACCGTTGGAATTAGATTAGGCAAGGAAGAAAGAGCTCTAAACCGTAAAGTCTTGCTTTGGGTGAGTATAGTGGTCAACTTAGGTTTTTTGGGCTTCTTCAAATATTATAATTTTTTTATCGACAATTTTACAGAAGCTTTTTCTCTTTTCGGGCAAAACATTAATACCAATTCACTTAATATCATTTTGCCAGTTGGAATTAGTTTCTACACCTTCCAGACTTTGAGCTATAGCATTGATGTATATAGGAGAAAGATGAAACCAACCAAAGATTTCATTGCTTTTTCCGCTTTCGTAAGTTTCTTTCCGCAACTCGTTGCGGGCCCAATTGAAAGGGCTACACATCTGTTGCCTCAATTCTATACAAACAGAACATTTGATTACCATAAAGCAGTTGATGGAATGCGCCAAATACTGTGGGGGCTGTTCAAAAAAATTGTTATTGCAGACAATGCTGCCTATTTTGCTAATCTGATTTTCAATAATTCAGCAGACTATTCTGGCAGCACATTGCTTTTAGGTGCCCTGTTTTTCACCTTTCAAATATATGGTGACTTTTCAGGATATTCCGATATTGCTATAGGTACTTCTCGTCTTTTCGGTTTCGACTTGATGCGAAATTTCCATTTCCCCTATTTCTCACGTAACATTGCTGAGTTTTGGAGACGATGGCATATTTCTTTATCAACATGGTTCAGAGATTATCTTTATATCCCTTTAGGAGGTAGTAAAGGTAGCACACTGAAGAAGGTTAGAAACACTTTTGTTATTTTCCTTGTTAGTGGCTTTTGGCATGGTGCCAACTGGACTTTTATTGTTTGGGGGGCACTTAATGCTATATACTTTTTACCCTTATTGCTTACAAACAAAAATAGAACATTCTTGGGCGAAATAGCCGAAGATAGAATGCTACCTTCTGCTCACGAGTTTATCATGATGTTGGGAACATTTGGATTGACAGTACTCGCTTGGATTTTCTTTAGAGCCGAGAGCGTGGGACATGCTTTAAGCATCATTGGGGAAATATTCTCAAGTTCACTTCTGTCTTTGCCTGCTTTCGATGGTAAAAAAGACGCATTAATTACTCTGATGTTTATTGCTGCTTTCTTACTAATCGAATGGAATGGAAGAAGAGAAGAATACGCCATCGCCAATTTGGGCTTAACTTGGAAGCGTCCGCTTCGCTATGCAATGTATTATGGTATTATGTTTACTCTTGTCTGGTTTCAAGGACAACAACAAGAGTTTATTTATTTTCAATTTTAAAGGATTATGCGTGACTTTTTAAAGAAAATATTATTGTTTATAGCAATTCCTTTAGCCATTATACTGATTTCTGATTATGCACTCAGGATGCAAAATACGCTGTATAAAGAAAAATACGAAGGTGCAAAGAAAGCTAAAGATTCAATAGAGGTCTTATTGTTAGGTACTTCTCATGTCACTTATGGTGTGGATCCACAAGCATTTGATTTATATGCGTACAATTTATCCAACTTGGCTCAAAGTATCTATTTTGATAAACGTATAACGCTTTCATTGTTGCCTGAATTATCCAATTTGAAGTACGTTTTTATCAGCATCGGATATCACTCTTTTGCATTTTCGAGTCAGTTTAATAGAGACTTTTGGTCGTATTATGGCAATGGCGTGAAATATGAGGGGACTAACTATTTTTTTGCAAACCTTTCTCCTACTTTATTTGGATATACTCCAAAAGTGTCTTATGCGATGCTAAAAAGGAAAATTATAAATCGGTGGAAGTATGGCACAGAGATAATTGATTTTGAAGTTCAAGGTGGGGTTAATCTGTACAAACAAGCTGTAAAAGGGTTTATTGCTTTTGAAGGAAGAGATACAACGAATTTTAATCCAGACGCATACGATTTTTTAAGTAGCACTTATACAGAAATAATTGATCAATCGGATGAAAAGGAAGAGATACTAAACGATTTGGAGGATTTCATCCAAATATTGCAAGCAAAAGATATTACACCTATTTTAATAACACCACCCAATTACAAAAGATATGTCGAATATCTCAATAAATCATATGTTAATGGTAATGTTGATGCAAGTAATCGAATTGCTGCTAAATACAATATTAAATACTGGAATTTTCTTGATTCTGATAGGTTCTATATTGACGACTTCTATGATATGGAGCATTTGAACAGAAAGGGTGCTATCAAATTCAGTGCTATGCTAAATGACTCAATTAATAAAATAGAAAGAGAATCGTTGTTGGTGAATCACTCTTCGCTTGATTCCAACTAAATAGCTGTTGTTGTTCTCTATAACCCTCTTCAATACATGAAAAATAAAAAACGGATAGATTATCCAAATATTTAGTCATCGAAATTAAATTCATCAAAATCTAGGTTGTCAGTAAATTGTTCTAAGTCACGTCGGTCTTTTTTTGTTGGACGGCCAGAACCACGTTGCCTGTCAATAAATCCACTAAGTTTATTTAATTCTAAAATTTCATACTCTTCAGGAGGAGTAACATTTTCCATAAAGTTAGTTACAAGCTTTGCACCCATTCTTTTTTGCGATAAATCCAATACTTTAAAAGAATAAATTATAGGTGGTTTTTTTACTTGCACCACATCTCCAATGCGAATCATGCGTGAAGACTTTACAGAATTGTTATCGATAAGAATGCGTCCTTTTTTGCATGCTTCCGAAGCAATAGTTCGCGTTTTAAAAATACGTACTGCCCAAAGCCATTTATCAATTCGAACTGCTTCCATCTATTTCTTGTTATATTCATTCATGGTTATATTAATTCCCGCCAGACAAAAGCTATGTATTATTTTTATAGCTTCATCAAGTTTTTCAGAAATACTTTCTTCCTCTTCGGGTTCAAATGGACTCATCACATAATTAATTTGTCCACCTTTAGGAAAGTTGTTGCCAATTCCGAACCTTAATCTGGAATAGAACTGAGTGCCAAGGATTGATTGAATGTGGTTCAATCCATTATGTCCAGCATCGCTTCCTCTAGCTTTCAATCGAAGTAGACCAAAAGGCAATGCTAAATCATCTACTACGACAAGCAAATTTTCAATAGGAATATTTTCTTTCTGCAACCAATATCTGATTGCATTCCCACTTAAATTCATAAAAGTGGACGGTTTTAGCAATATCAATAATTTATTTTTGATGCGGGTTTCCGCAATAAATCCATATCGTTTATCGCTAAAAACAACATTGGACGCTTTAGCTAAAGCGTCCAATATTTTAAATCCTATGTTATGGCGGGTATTTTCGTATTCGGGACCAACGTTTCCCAAACCTACAATTAAATATTTCATTTACGCAATAGTCAGGATATTTGTTTATTCAACCAGTAGGTTGGTTTATGATTCACTTCTTTCTGCAGCTTCTTCTGCCGCTTCCTCTGCTGCTTCTGCCGCAGCTTCCTCAGCAGCTTCCTCAGCTTCTTCCTCTTCAGCTTCAAGTGTTGGGTCAAGAATCAATCGTGTTGTTTGAACGCGACATACTAAAGCATCTTTAGGATTTAAAAGCTCAATATTTTCAAAATTAAGCTCTCCTATTTGTATTGAATCACCCAATTGAAGTTTTGAGACATCAATCTCTAATACTTCTGGGAGATGCTCGTAAAGAGCTTTAGCTCTAAGTTTACGCATATCAAGGTATTGTTTACCACCTGCTTTAACACCAGGAGCTAACCCTATCAACTTAACAGGAATTTCAATTTCTACAGGTACATCGTCATATACATGCAAGAAATCCATGTGAAGAATTTGCTCTTTTACAGGATGGAACTGTACTTCTTTAATAATAGCTTTCATTTTCTTCTCATCACCAAGAGTTATGTTTACTATAAACACTTCAGGTGTATAAATAAGTTTAAGCACATCTCCCGACTTTACAGTGAAGTTGATGTTCTCAGAATGTTTACCACCATAAGCAATGCATGGAATAAGACCATTACTACGCAAGCTGTTTGCAGCTCTTTTACCGAAATCTGTTCTGATTTCTCCTTTTAATTCGAATGTTTTCATTGTTTTGTTTTTTGTGTTACTCAAAATAAAGTAAATTACTTTGCTTCTTTATTTCCCATCACACGGAGTGGCTCTAAAAAGCGGCGCAAAGGTAATAATTATCTTTTTACTACACAATTACATGGTTTAAATTATTAATATTTTGTGTATTAGAGGAAAACAATGAATATGCAATTAAATGCTTTTGTTTAAACATCTCTGCGTATTTTGATGTATTATACACTTAAACATTTTTAACCCCAAATGCATGCGAAACCACTTTAACATTTTTAATTTTGTATTCTATATTTAAAGCCTAACATTTTAACAAAATACAATATGAGTCAAGTTGTTGATATCAGAGAGTTGAATGAACTGATAGAGCAGAAAAGCACTTTTGTGAATATACTCACAAATGGAATGAACAAAGTAATTGTAGGACAACACCATTTAGTGGAGTCTCTTTTAATTGCTTTATTGTCTGACGGCCATGTCTTACTGGAAGGAGTGCCAGGATTGGCAAAAACTTTAGCTATAAAAACTTTAGCCCAGTTGATTGATGCTAAGTATAATAGGGTTCAATTTACTCCAGACTTACTACCAGCCGACGTTATAGGTACAATGATATACAGTCCTCGTAATGAGGAGTTCTCTGTTAAACATGGACCTGTATTTGCAAATTTTGTTTTGG
>JAQVZQ010000238.1 GCA_028708095.1 Dysgonamonadaceae bacterium | reverse complement strand
GAGCTAAAATATTCATAATATTTTTGCCCTGAAGTGAAAAGATGTTCATTGTTGCATTATGTTCCAACGGCATGGTGTGCATTATATATTTTCGGAACAACTCCAATTCTTCTTTATTGGGAAGCGTGCCCGAAAGCAGCAAAAAAGCGGTCTCTTCAAACCCCAGTCTTTTTTCTTTTTGAATACCAGTCACCAAGTCTGCTACATTTATACCTCTATAGTACAACTGTCCGTCTATGGGTTTAAGTGTACCATCTTCATTTCTTTCATACCCTACCACATCACCCACGCGTGTAAGACCTGCCAGTACTCCAGTGTGGTCTTCATTTCTTAAACCACGTTTAACACCCATTTTTTCAAACAAGGCTTTGGGTATATCAGTAGATGTTTTAATTGTTTCTGATAACCGCGAGATTATTTTCTTATTTTCCATACAATTGTTTTCTTTAAAGATTATGTATAATTTGTTCTGAGAATTGCGTAGTTGATAAAGACTTACTGTCTTTCATAAAACGAGCTAAGTCATGAGTAGCTATGCCTTTTTTGAATAAATATTCAAGTGCATTAGTAATTAAATCGGCTGCTTTGTTCCACTTCATATATTCCAACATCATGACAGCTGATAGTAACATGGAACAAGGATTTGCTTTGTTTTGTCCCGCAATATCGGGAGCGGTTCCGTGCGTTGCTTCAAAAATTGCATGCCCTGTATTATAGTTGATATTTGCACCAGGTGCTATACCAATACCTCCTACCATAGCAGCCAATTGGTCGGATATATAATCACCATTTAGATTCAAAGTGGCAATCACTGAATATTCTTCAGGTTTTAACAATGTATTTTGTAAAAATGCATCTGCAATTACATCTTTAATAAATATCATGCCTTTTTGTTCTGCTTCCTTGTATGATTTTACTGCTGCTGCAACGCCTTGGGAATTTTTTATCTTGTCGAATTTATTACTTGTATAAACTTGATTATGAAATTTACGCTCAGCAAGCTCATAACCCCATTTCTTGAAACCACCTTCAGTGTATTTCATTATATTTCCTTTGTGTACAAGTGTTACAGATGGTAGTTTATGCTCTATGGCATATTCAATAGCTGCACCTACCAATCTTTCTGTTCCCTCACGCGAAACGGGCTTTATGCCGATGGAAGTTGTTTCAGGGAAACGAATCTTTGCTACCCCCATTTCGTTCTTTAAAAAGTTAAGAACCTTTTCAACTTCAGGAGTACCAGCATTCCATTCTATTCCAGCATAAATATCTTCGGTGTTCTCTCTAAAAATAGTAATATTCACTTTTTCAGGTTCAAGTAGAGGCGTAGCCACTCCTTTGAACCAACGAACGGGACGTAAACAAACAAATAAATCTAACTCTTGTCGCAATGCAACATTCAATGAACGAATTCCGTCACCAACAGGCGTTGTTAATGGTCCTTTTATACCAACGAAGTAATCGCGAAATGCTTGAATTGTTTCATCTGGAAGCCAGCTACCTGTAGTTATATAAGCTTTATCTCCTGCTAAGACCTCTTTCCATTCTATTTTCTTTTCGTCCTTGTATGCTATACTCACCGCTTTATCAACAATCTTTTTTACCGATGCCCAAATTTCTTTACCAACTCCGTCGCCTTCGATAAAAGGAATGGTTGGTTTGTCAGGAACGACAAGTGTGTCATTTTTATATTCAATTCTTTGAGCAATCATTTCAATTATATTAATTTAAAAGTATGTAATTGGAGTATACCGTGAACAACTTGTTGAAGCGTTTTATAGAGTTATTATTTAAACATAATTTTAACAGGAAAGTTCATAAATATTTTTCTACTAAAAGCTCTTTGATTAATAGAAAAGTGCATTTCCTTCATTCAACTACATCTCGTATATTTATATTAGCCCAAAGCAAGATTTATCAACAGATGAATAGAAATATGCTAACGAAATAAACAATCGCTTGCGAAATTAATAAAAGCAATTTAATTAATCGCTCATTTTGAATATATTTTTGTATTTTCGTGACCAATTTATCACCAAGGCACTAATACAAGTTAAATAAAGATATAATGAACGAAGAAGAAAAAGTAAAAGGACTTCCCGAAAATGCTTCGCGCGAGCTTAGACCAGGAGAAGAGTATAAACCATTGATGTCTCCTGACAGGGAGTATCCTGAAGTTAATTTTAGGTCGGTGTCACTTGGATTGCTAATGGCAGTTCTATTTTCGGCTGCAGCTGCCTACTTAGGATTAAAAGTGGGACAAGTTTTTGAAGCTGCCATTCCCATTGCAATTATAGCTGTTGGTTTGTCCACTGCTACAAAAAGAAAAAACTCTTTGGGTGAAAATGTAATCATTCAATCAATTGGTTCGAGTTCGGGTGTAGTAGTGGCAGGAGCTATTTTTACACTGCCTGCTTTATACATTCTACAAGCGAAATACCCTGAAATATCGGTTAGCTTTTTACAAGTATTTGTAAGTTCACTTCTGGGAGGTATATTAGGTATATTATTTCTTATTCCTTTCAGAAAATATTTTGTAAAAGATATGCACGGAAAGTATCCGTTCCCTGAAGCTACTGCCACTACTCAAGTATTGGTGTCAGGTGAAAAAGGTGGTGACCAAGCAAAACCATTGCTTTTGGCAGGTATGATAGGTGGTCTCTACGATTTTACTATCGCAACGTTTGGAGGATGGGCTGAAGTGTTCACTACACGTGTTATTCCTGCAGGTGTAGCTCTCGCAGATAAAGCAAAAGTTGTTTTCAAACTAAATGTGGGTGCTGCAGTATTAGGATTGGGTTACATAGTAGGTCTTAAATATGCAGCCATCATCACAATTGGTTCTGCTATGGTGTGGTTCATAATCATTCCTTTATTACCATTGGCAAGCGATGCAATGGCAACAACCCTCAATCCTGCTTTTGTTGGAACCATTGCCAATCTTTCACCCGAGGATATTTTCAGCACTTTTGGTCGCCACATAGGTATCGGTGGTATTGCCATGGCTGGTGTTATTGGAATTATTAAATCGTGGGACATTATAAAAGGTGCAGTTGGCTTAGCTGCAAAAGAGATGGGTGGAAAACTACCAGCGACGGATCAAAAAGTGAAACGCACACAGCGAGACATCTCTATGAAGTTTATCACTATTGCAGTGATAGTTGCTCTGATTGCGACTTTCATTTTTTTCTACTTTGGAGTAGTAAATAACTTATTACATGCCGTTGTTGCCATTTTAGTGGTAGCAATCATTTCTTTCTTGTTTACTACAGTTGCTGCAAATGCAATTGCTATTGTAGGAACAAATCCTGTGTCGGGCATGACGCTCATGACACTCATCTTAGCATCAGTTGTTTTGGTTGCAATAGGTTTAAAAGGTACTACAGGAATGGTAGCAGCTATGATAATTGGTAGTGTTGTATGTACAGCACTTTCAATGGCAGGAGGTTTCATTACTGATTTAAAGATTGGTTATTGGCTGGGAACTACGCCAAAGAAACAAGAGACATGGAAATTCTTAGGAACACTTGTTTCTGCTGCTACAGTGGGTGGCGTTATTATATTATTGAACAAAACATATGGTTTTGTTGGTGAAGGTGCTTTGGTAGCTCCTCAAGCAAATGCTATGGCAGCAGTAATTGATCCACTTATGACTGGAACAGGTGCACCCTGGATATTATATGGTGCAGGCGCACTTCTTGCCATAGTACTTACTTTCCTTAAAATACCCGCATTGGCTTTTGCTCTTGGTATGTTTATTCCTTTCGAGTTAAATATACCTTTACTTATTGGTGGAGCAATTAGTTGGTTTGTTGCTTCTCGCAGCAAAGACGTCGCATTGAACACAGCACGAAAGGATAAAGGCACATTGCTTGCATCGGGGCTTATAGCAGGTGGTGCATTGATGGGTGTGGTTAGTGCTGCTATTAAGTTTATTCAAGATATACCTGCCGATGCAGCTATTAAAGCTGCTGGAACAATGAGTCCACAAGAAATTATGGAAATAAAAAACAGCTACAACTGGATTAATGAATCTTGGGCAAACAGTAGCGGTGCTATTTGGTTGGCATTGGGTATGTTTGCATTATTGTGTGGATATTTGATTTGGGATTCTATGAGAGCTGAAAAGGAGAATTAAAAACTAAAAATAAAACAAATATATTAACGTGGGTTGAGAGATTTTTTTTAAATTATCTCCAACCCACTTTTTAATATGTATTACTTAGATAGTGGCGTGTTTGTAGTTGTGGCTCGTCAAGTGTATAACTTATCGGCGAGTATTTATTTTGGAGAGGTTTATCAATAATTAAAACCATTGCAATGAACCCTTAATTTATAAAGCTTGTTATAGATAAAACTTATTCAATAATGATGCATTATGACACAAACGCAATCAAACACTCTCTCAAGAAAACTTACACCTAAACAAATTGCAAGGATCATGGATGATCCTGTGAAAACGGCAAAAGCAGTGAAGTTAATTCATGTAAGCGATTCAGATGAAGGAATAATAAGAGTGAAACGTGGACGTGGTTTCAGTTATCTTTATAAAAATAAAAAAATGACTGACAAAGTTCAATTAAATCGCATTAAAGAATTAGTGATACCTCCTGCATGGAAAAATGTTTGGATCTGCACGTTGGAAAATGGACATCTTCAAGTTACTGGATATGATATTAAAAAGCGCAAACAATACATTTATCATCCAGTATGGATTGCTTTACGTAATCAAACTAAATTTTATCGAATGATTCAGTTCGCTTATGCGCTACCTGAAATTCGCATGAACTTGGAAAAAGATTTAGCATTACATGGTTTAAAGGAACGAAAAGTGCTTGCAACAGTTGTTAGTCTCATGGAAAGAACAAGTATAAGGATAGGTAATGAAGTTTATGAGAAATTATATGGCTCATATGGTTTAACAACATTAAAAGATCGTCATTTTAAAGGCACCAACAGTAAACTCCGTTTTACATTTAAAGGCAAAAAAGGTATAAAACATGACATTACTTTAACTAACAAAAAACTAGCAAGAATTGTGCAACAATGTAAAGAAATACCAGGTAAAGAATTATTTCAATATTATGATGAGGAAGGAAAACACTATCCAATAGACTCGGGTATGGTTAACGATTACATAAAAGAAATAAGTGGGCATGATTTCACTGCAAAAGACTTCAGAACATGGTCAGGAACGGTAAATGCTTTCATAGCACTCAATGAGTTCAGAACTCCTACCCTAACACAATCTACATTGTCGTGATTTTGAAGTTCATCATCAAATTTGTATTTGGGTACTTCGTTTCAGTATTGTTAATTTGCTCCAAAACATTTTCGAGAGCGCTATTGCT
>JAQVZQ010000237.1 GCA_028708095.1 Dysgonamonadaceae bacterium | reverse complement strand
GTTGATGCTCAAAGAAGACGCTATGGCTAATGAAAAACATGCTGAAGGGATTCAAAATTTCACAGATGATTTGTTGAGATTGGAGAAACAAATGCAGACGATGTTAGATAGAGTATAAAGTTTTTGTTGCATTTTTCTGTTTTTGTTTAAATGATAAAAAACCCTATTTGAAAACTTTCTGTTTTCAAATAGGGTTTTTTCTGACTTGTCCACTTTAGAGAGACAAAATCATAGATTTCCGAGTCTCGAACCATTCAAAATTATTCCCGAGTTTCGAGTTCTTCAACAATTACCAAAAATCTTTTCAAAACATTTCTTCAATGGAAGATTTCAGAGTCAACACTTGAAACTTGAATCTTCGGCCGAAGATTTGGCGAAAAGGTGTTGAAAATTGAATCTGCTGCGGTTTTTGCGACGAACAACAGTCGAATTTCAAATCTTTGATAATTTTTCTCCCAACAGCGAGTTGGATTTCAGATCTTCAGTGAAAAATTTAACAAACAAGAGCGGAGAATCAGATTTACTCGAATTTCTCTTGCATTTATCTCTCCAAAATCCAATTTACTTGAAACAAAAGTGTATTTGTGCTTTTCTAAACATTTCTTCAATGGAAGATTGCGTTTTCATCTCTTGTTCGTCAAATCTTCGACGGAAGAAATGATTTTTGTCTCTCCAACAGATTTTTTTTCTAAAACCTATAATGAAAGGTACTTTATGCGATATTTTTCTGACAGTGGAGGGAAATTTCAATTGATAAATGTACCATAATCTTAGCAGGATGTAAAAATCAACATTTCTCACTCCAGTTTTTTGTGGTGGACAACAAAATCGACTCTTGCAACAGCAATCTTTCTGTGGGTTTGCTATTTTCATCTATTGACTTTATAATCGTGGAAAATGTAGTGTAAGACTTCATTAGGAGATTTTACTACACTACGCTGGCGCAGAAGACACAATGTTCCCGCACGAATTTTTTAGTGTGGATTTCTTCAGAAAAAAAATGCATGATTTACACTAATGACACAGAGGGAAATCCGCCTTTTCTCGTTGACTTTAGTCAACGGATTTCTTAATTTTGCTGAGCTTTTTATGGCTTTAACCACATTTATTGAAATTGAAGATGTGGCTAAAGCCAATCCCTGATTATTAGTACTCTTATCCGTCAGTTAAAACGACACTATTGCAAGCCATGGTCACTGAAAAAGTTCCTGTAGCGATTCAATATTTCACAGAAAATTTGTTGAGATTAGAGAAACAAAAGCAGACGATAAGAGTATAAAAGTTTTTTTCTAGTTTTTTCTGTTTTTCGTTTAAATGATAAATAGCCCTATCTGAAAACTTTCTGTTTTCAGATAGGGCTATTTGTTTATCAATACTATTTTTACAATCAGAGTTAGTTAAAATGATAATGCATATCCATGTATTATAATCAGTGAGATTATAGAGTTGTCAGAATAGACTAACCTTATTGTATTGTCCCTACCTTCTTTTTACTCATCCTGTAATCAACAATGGTTATAATTAAGGTAGAAGCAAAAATTAATATACCTCCAAATATCATTTGACTGTTTAGTTTCTCACCAAGCCAAATCGCAGCAATCGGAAGGCCGAAGAACATAATTAAATAATTCGAAAGAGCTGCTTGTATAAGATCTAGTTTCTTTAATGCTATAAAAAACAATATCATAGACAGAAAGTTGTGAAAAAACGCGAGCAAAGCCATACCTGTCCATGTCTGAAAAGTGAAAGACGGTATTCTGCTAAAAACATCTCCCTCATAATGAAAAACAAATGGTGTAAGAATAATTACCAAAAATAAATAAGTGAAAAACACCACTTCCACAGGTGAGTAACGTTCCAATATTTTTTTACTGCCCGTATTATAAAAAGAATTGCCCACAATAGCCAAAAAGATAATGAGATTACCTAAGGCATACTTCGAATCAAAACTTAAATTCTTTATATCACTTGTAGAGCAAAGAATTACCCCTATTATAGCTATTCCAAAACTGATCCACCTCATCCGATTCATTTTTTCTTTTAAAATCAAAAAAGCAAATAGTGCAGTAATAACAGGCAAACTTAAAGACAATATTGCAGCATTGCTCGCTAAAGACAATTGAGTACCCCATGTCATTAAAACCTGTGCAGGGAATGCTCCAAAAATTACAAGAATTATAAAAATCCAAATGTCTTTAAGAGACTTTCCGCTTTTACCAAACTCTTTTAAAGCCAAGGGCAGTAAAAATATAGTAGCAACAAGCATAGGACCCCATACTGTAAAGTAAGGTCCTGCTTGATCTTGTGTAAGCTTAATACAAGTGAATTGAAGAGCCCACATAAGATTACACGAAAGTAACAAAAGCCAAGATATAAGTGTTTTTTTCATAATAGTCAACGATCCGATACTTTATATACCGGATCGCTTTTTTTAGTTATTGCAACTTATTATTATAATTTCATCTCCTTAACGGCTTCAATTACATTGTCAGCCATATATTCAAGTTGATCATCAGTTAAAGGGTACAAAGGCAGATGTGTAAACTTGTGTAAAAAGGCCTCTTCAGCATTCGGACAAGTCTTTTGCATTGCATCAGTATCATAACCAAGTTGTTTCAAATAAGAGAACCTATACAATGGTGCGAAGTGTGCAATTTGCACGATACCTCTTTCTGTCATTTTTTTCTTGAAATCCTGTATATCACCATTCAGTTTAGTATAATCAAGTTGGAACAAATATAAATGGTGGGTACTTTTAATATCTTCAGTATCCATCTTTGAAGGTATTATCTCATCCAAAACACTGAAGCGTTTGTTTAAGTATTCAGCATTTTTTCTTCTTGCCTCAATAATTTCGGGAAGACGTTCCATCTGAGTTAGAAGTCCCACAGCTTGTATCTCCGTAGAAGAATGGTTACCTGCTACTGTGTAATGTCCTCCTTTGCCTTTCAGGGCAACAACATCATACAACCATTTATCAATTGGGTTTGAAATATCAAAACCTCCAAAACGACTCTTTGCGAAGTCTTCTCCATAGGAGCTATTGGTTACAACTATTCCACCTTCACCAAATGATGTAATATTTTTCACCTCATGAAAACTATAAGATCCAAAATCACCAATCGCACCAAGTGCTTTGCCTTTATAATAACCGCCAAAACCGTGGGCAGCATCTTCTACTACCATTAAATCATGTTCGCGGGCAATCTCCATTATAGCATCCATATCACAAGGATAACCACCAATATGCACGGGTATAATAGCTTTAGTACGCGGGGTAATTTTTCTTCTTATATCTTCAGGGGATATATTTAAGGTAATTGGATCGACATCTGCTAAAACAACTTTAGCACCTACTTGTAAAGGATAGTGAATTGTGGACAGAAAGGTGATGGCTGGAGCAATTACTTCGTCTCCAGGTTTAAGACCTGCAAATTTAAATCCTATTTCGAATCCTGCCGTGGCATTAGTAATGAAGCAAGCATGTTTTACATTCAAAAGTTCTTGCATAGCTTCTTCAAGCTTTTTTACATTAGAATCCATCGACAGCTTTGGTGCATAACTTCCTTTTTTGTGGAGTTCTTCCATTGCTGAAGTTACCACTTTCAACTGCTCAGAATATGATGGATCATCACCTGGAATCAAAAATTTGATCATCTCTGCTATGTCGTTAACATTTACATGCTCACCAACTGCTGCCCAAGGCACGCGTGCTTCACCAGTATCATAACGAAAATCCGACTTCTTCTTTTCTTTCTTATTATCCATAATGTTAATTATTAAATTGTTATTGATTGTATTTTAATTGTTTAGCTTGCAAAATTTAAACATGCTTATTTAGGTGTTGAAGTTATCACGTCAATTCTGAGAATGAATCGTGAAAGAATATAGGTTTGTATCCATGTTCTGTTACCCAGCCTAAAGCTTTGTCCAGCCTTTTGAAATGATCAGGGAGATAAGCTCGATAGAATGGGTAAAAATATTGTTCATGAGTCATTAGATCGATAATCTCACTTAGATTAGGATCTGCAGCTACTGTTTCAAGTTTAGGTATAATCTGATCTATTGGAGTATTGTTACAAATCATATCTACACGTTGAAAAATTATTCCGCTATCAAAATCTTTAAGGGCATAATTGCGTGAAAGGTATTCTGATCTGATTTCATCCAAATTAAAATTAACATCTCTTTTACCAGTATTACTGTTAGTCTGGAAGTAGCCACGTAAAACTTTAACTCCTCTCTCTGCGAGAGGTTTAAATGCGGTGATAGGAGCCATACCCCAATGTACTATTGTAGGAGGAACAAAAGAATCTTCACCTGCAAAGCGATGAATTTGATCAGAAATTTTATCAAAATCAGCAATCAATGCTGCAGGACTTGCGTTTTGATAGGGTCTGTCAGGCAAATTGGAGTGGGCGTGAAAAGTAAGTCTGAGCCAATCTGAATTGTCTTTCCATTCACTTTTATATTTATCAGGAAACTGAGTTAATAAAAACTCTTTTTCATCAGTGTATTCAAGCCCATCAGAATAAAATAAATTCAATACAAATTTCGTCCCATATTTTAGGTTTAAATCTTTAAGCCCTTTTAGATAAAAGCTATCGAATAATGATTTGTAATTGTTACGGGCAATTTCGCGCAGAAAAAAAATATTATCGTCTATTTCAAATCCATATCGCAGGAAAGAGTTCTTATCCCACAAAACTTTGACTGTATGGTTGTTTTGACCAAGCCATCCATCAGTCTTAGCTAAGATTGATGTTTCTATATCAGCAAGAATAACATCTGCTGTAAACTGAGTTCCCGCTCTTTCAGCTAACACTCCATTTACTGTAACATTACTTCCAAGAGGAGCCTCCCCTCGAACTTTTATTTTTAACCCTCCATTAGCTTCAATTCCATGATTGCGATTTAAAATTGCACCATGAAATGGTTCATTTATCTTTATCATACCTGATATACTATCTGTATTAATTAAATTATTAGCATCTTTAAAAACTACACCTCCTGCAATAGCAGTAGCTTGTTTTATAAATTTCCTTCTGTTTGTTTTCATATTTATTTATTTACTTTGCAAACCTCATATTATTTTCATTTCTAATCTTTATCACGTTATCGTATCATTAAGTGTCTGCCAGAAAACACTTAATTTTGAGTCTTGCGAAGATTATTTATGATAAAACTCCATCATTAAAAAAAACAGGAGTGTAATTATTTTCACTAAGCCAACTAATTGCTTTTTCTAATCTTTCAAAATGATCGGGTATATAATTATAGTAGAATGGCCAAAAATATTGCTCATGGGTAAATATATTCATTATTTCAGATTGATTAGGGTTAGCCGCCAAATCTTTTAGTATTG
>JAQVZQ010000021.1 GCA_028708095.1 Dysgonamonadaceae bacterium | reverse complement strand
ATGTGAAGAACTCTCAGTTTGCTACTCCTTTGTTTGAATTTTCAGGAGCATGTTCTGGTTGCGGTGAAACACCCTATATTAAGTTAGTCACCCAATTGTATGGTGATAGAATGATGATTGCAAATGCAACAGGCTGTTCTTCAATCTATGGAGCATCTGCACCTTCAACCCCCTATACAACTAATGAAGAAGGAAAAGGACCAGCTTGGGCAAACTCATTATTTGAAGATAATGCAGAATTTGGCTTTGGTTTTCTTATTGCAAATACAAGCATGCGGAATCGAATCGAAAACTTAATGAATCAAGCACTTGTTCTGAAAGATTTTTCTGAAGAATTAAAAGATTTATTTAGACAATGGATCACAAATAAAGATGATGGTGACATAACAAAAGAGTTGCATCCAAAATTACTACCTTTACTTCAAAGCAACTCTAATCCACTGGCAGTTGAAATTGCTTCACTTGAAAGATATATGGTAAAGAAATCTATTTGGGTGTTTGGTGGTGATGGATGGGCTTATGATATAGGCTTTGGTGGATTAGACCACGTTTTAGCAATGGGCCAAGATATCAATGTACTTGTACTTGACACTGAGATTTATTCTAACACTGGTGGACAATCTTCTAAGTCAACTCCTTTAGCAGCTGTTGCTAAGTTTGCAGCTTCTGGAAAACGTACCCGCAAGAAAGACCTTGGCATGATGATTACAACATACGGTTATGTATATGTTGCGCAAGTTGCCATGGGTGCAAATCAAAGACAGTTTCTGACAGCTCTTAAAGAAGCAGAGGCATATAAAGGACCATCTTTAATTATTGCATACTCTCCATGTATTAGTCACGGACTAAAAAAAGGAATGGGTAGTGCCCAGTGGGAAGAAAAACAAGCAGTTGAATCAGGATATTGGCACTTGTGGCGATACAATCCAACATTGGAAGAAGAAGGCAAAAATCCATTTATAATGGATAGCAAAGAACCTGACTGGAGCATGTTTGATGACTTCCTAGGAAGAGAGGTGCGATATACTTCTCTTGAAAAAGCATTCCCTGAAGAGTCAGAAGATCTTTATGCCGCAGCAAAAGAAAGTGCTAAATGGCGCTATAAATCTTATCAACGAATGGTGGCTGCAGATTATTCTGTTGTCGATACTAATTCTGCATCAGAATAAGCTTTGTAGAATTAAGAAATAAATAGAAATTCGACAAAAGCGGCTATTAAAGGTCGCTTTTGTTGTTTATATTATTCCAAAAAATAATGCTATCTTTACATTCTAAATCAGGTCATAACAATGAAAATCCAAATTATAAATGGGCCCAACCTAAATCTTCTTGGGAAAAGAGAACCTGAGGTTTATGGAAGTCAATCATTTGATGCATACTTAATGCTTTTAAAGGAAAAATTTAGTTCCATACAATTAAATTATTTTCAATCAAACATTGAAGGGGAAATTATAGATAAAATTCACGAAACTGGATTTGACTATGATGGTATTATTCTAAATGCCGGAGCCTATACTCATACTTCAATTGCTATTGGAGATGCCATAAAAGCTATTTCTGCACCTGTTATCGAGGTTCATATATCGAATGTCTATTCACGTGAAGAATTCAGACATGTATCTCATATATCCTCTTCCTGCAAAGGGACAATAAGTGGTTTTGGAATGAATTCTTATAGCTTAGCAGTAAGTGCTCTAATCGAAATAATCGGCACCAAATAAAATTCTTTATATCTAACATTACTCAATATATAAACAAATTATGCTTAAACATACTAAAATAGTTGCGACAATATCCGATAAAAAATGTGAGGTAGATTTCTTGCAACAATTATTTGATGAAGGGATGAATGTAGTTCGAATGAACTCGGCTCATCTTGATGATGAAGGATTTTTAAAAATTATAAATAATGTACGCCAAGTGTCCAGCCGTATTGGATTGCTGGTAGATACGAAAGGTCCAGAGATACGAACTACTTATGCTGAAGAAGATATCTATTTAAAAACAGGAGATACCATTCGAATAGAGGGTAATCCTGATGGGGTTTCATCACGTGAAGCTATATATGTATCTTACCCTAACTTGACTCAGAGAATGGAGGTAGGCAAAGACATTTTAATTGATGATGGAGAAGTAGATTTAAGGGTAATTGAAGTTCATCCCACTCATCTGATCTGTCTTTCTCAAAATGATGGAATTGTTGGAAGTCGCAAAAGTGTAAACATACCTGATGTAAGGATTGATTTGCCATCATTGACTGAAAAAGATATACACAACATAATGTTTGCCATTGAAAACGATGTTGATTTTATTGCACATTCATTTGTTAGAAGCAAGCAAGATGTGCTGGATGTTAAAAAAATATTGGATAAGCATAATAGTCACATAAAGATAATTGCTAAAATTGAAAATCAGGAGGGTGTAGATAATATAGATGAAATTCTACAAGTTGCTTATGGCATTATGGTAGCACGTGGTGATTTAGGAATTGAAGTAGCACAAGAAAGGATTCCAGCAATACAACGCGCATTAATACGTAAAGCAATACATTATAAAAAACCTGTCATTGTTGCCACACAAATGTTACACTCAATGATACACAATCCTAGGCCTACACGTGCTGAAATTACTGATATTGCTAATGCCATTTATTACCGAACAGATGCAGTTATGCTAAGTGGGGAAACAGCTTATGGAAAATATCCTGTAGAGGCCGTTAGAACTTTAACCCAAGTAGCTAAAGAAACAGAAAAGTCCAAGTTGAGTGAAAATGATATCCGCGTTCCTTTTAGGCAAGATGACAAAGAGGTTACTTCTTTCTTGGCAAAACAAGCTGTAAAATCAGCTGCTAAACTAAACACTAAAGCCATTGTAACAGATAGCCATACAGGCAGAACAGCCAGAGTTTTGGCTGCCTTCAGAGGATCTAAGCCTGTCTTCGCAATGGCAACCAGCGAGCGTCTTGCACGTGAGCTCTCCTTGTCTTATGGGGTTTGGGCAGAGTATCAACCTGGCGAAGGTATTGAAAACACGAAAGAAAGTAGACGAGCTTATTATGAAGATGCGATAAGAAAATTGATTGAGTACAAAATGATTAATAAAGAAGATAGGGTTGCCTATTTAGGTGGGAGCTTTGGTGAAACTGGTGGAACAACATATCTTGATATTAATGAGGCTGGAAAAGTATTAGAGGCAAGAGAAAAATACAACCTCCCCGATTATACTTTGTAGTTTAATTTTATGGATGAGTTTAAAATTGAAGATTATATCCTTTCACACATTGATTCTGAGCCCGATTTATTAAAAAGGATGACTCGTGAAGCCCATATAAAATTGTTACGCCCCCGAATGTTATCAGGAAATATTCAAGGGAGATTTTTGAAAATACTCACCTCTCTGCTTAAGCCTGAAAACATTCTTGAGATAGGTACCTTTACGGGTTATTCTGCATTATGCCTTGCAGAGGGAGCACCAGAAAACTCTAAAATTGTGACCATAGAAATTGATGATGAGATGGAAAGTTTTATAAATAAATATCTTTTACAATCAGAGTACGGACACAAAGTAGACTTAAGAATTGGAGATGCATTAAAGTTAATACCTCAATACAACAATAACTATTTCGACTTAATTTTTATTGATGCTAATAAAAGAGACTTTGTTGCTTATTATGACATTATTTTTGATAAAATGAAGAATGGTGGTATTATCATAGTGGATAACACATTTTGGAACGGAAAGGTAATTGACGAAGAATTTAAAAACGATGAACAAACAAAAGGTGTGCTACAATTTAATAAGCACATACAAGAAGATCCTAGAATAGAAAAGGTCATCTTACCTATCAGAGATGGATTAACTATAATACGCAAAAAATAAAAATTTTTTATGGAATCAAATAGACTACAAAAAATAAATCGCTTAATATTAAAAGAGCTAAGTGAAATATTTTTACTTGAGACGAAAAAAATGCCTGGAGTGCTTATTTCAGTAACTAAAGTTCGTGTTTCTCCAGATTTGGGAGTCGCTCATGCTCACTTAAGCTTTTTTCCATCAGAAAAAGCGAACGATCTACTCGAAAACATCAACAATAACATAAAGAGTATAAGATTTGAGCTTGGCAAACGAGTTGGACAGCAAATGAGAGTTATCCCCAATTTAATGTTTTACTTAGATGATTCTCTTGATTATATGGAGAATATAGAAAACCTATTAAAAAAATAACACCTATTTGAATCTACCTATTTTCATAGCCAGAAGATACTTATTTTCAAAGAAATCACATAATGCAATTAATGTGATTTCGCTTGTATCTGTATGCGGAATTGCTGTTGCAACAATGGCTATGGTTACTGCATTATCAGTTTTCAATGGTTTTGGAAGTTTAGTTGAAACTACCTTCAGTGCTTTTGATCCAGAATTAAAAATCACAGCAGTAAAGGGTAAGGTTTTCAATTACCATACTGATGAATTTAAAAAAGCATTGGAAAATCCTGAGATCGAATTAATTTCAGAATCTCTGGAAGATAATGTCCTTTTTAGATTCAATAATAGACAAGTTCCAGTGCTTTTAAAAGGGGTTTCTGAAGATTTCAAGTATTTAACCTCTATGGATAAATTGATAATTGATGGTTCTTTTAAACTAAGAGAAGATGTAGTAGAATATGCTACTGTTGGATCTGGATTAGCTTATACTTTAGGAGTAAGACCTGGATATATAGACCCAATAGATATATTTGTTCCCAAAAGAGATGTTCAGGTAAATCTCGCAAACCCCTCTTCGGCATTTTCTCAGGGTAAGGTTCAAATTGGAGGTGTTTTTAATTTAAATCAACCTAAATTTGACGAACAGATGGCTATTGTTCCTATAGAACTTGCTCGAACGTTATTTCGTTACAACAATGAAGTATCGTCCTTAGATATCAAATTAAAAGAAGGGACTTCCGTACAAAAAATTAAAAAAGACATTACTCAGACTCTTGGCAGTGATTATTTAATAGAAGATAGATTCGAACAACAAAAAGCGTCTTATCGGATGTTACAGATAGAGAAATGGGTGACTTTTTTCATTCTTTCATTTATTCTTATAATCGCTGCATTCAATGTTGTTGGACCTTTGTCTATACTTATAATAGAAAAGAAAAATGACATTAAAATATTAAAGAGTATGGGTGCTGCAAATGAAACTATAGCCCGAATATTTCTTTATGAAGGTTGGCTAATTTCATTTTTTGGTATACTAAGTGGTTTATTTTTAGGGCTGGGGATAAGTTTTTTACAACAACACTTTGGGCTTTTAAAGTTGGGAGGAACACCAGGTGCATATATGGTTGATGCTTACCCAGTGATAGTAAAATTCACAGATGTTTTGTTGACTTTTTTAATTGTTTGTATAATATGTATATCAACAATTATTTACCCAATACATAATCTAAAAAAACAATTATCAATTAACGCATTCAGTTGAGAGTCTCTACTTTTTATCTCCTTTTACTTCTTCAAAATCAACATCTTCAACAATACTTGTTTCAAACTCTTTCTTTTTATATGTGATTATACGATCGTTTTGTGTAATTGGTTCCTGATTAGCACTATATCCTTTATTATGTGGTTTTCTCCTGCCTCTAAAGATAAGTCGTATAATGGTTCGCATTGTTGAAACCCCGAAAAGCATCGACAACAAAAAAAATATCCCGAAACCATATATTATGAATTTAAAAATAGCTCCCATATCTGTGATTTTAGTGTTCAAAGATAATGAATACTTTAATTAATAGCTTTAGATTGTAATTATTTAACGGATGCTTTACTTCGTTTTGAAGGAACAAATGAAATCAAAATATATAATAATACTGTCGCAGCTAAGCCAATAACACCCAATATTGAAATAAAAACAATTGCGCTAATTAATAATATAAGAGGTTTTTCATTGCCCCTCAGTTTAAAACTTTTCAATTTAAAAGAAAACATAGGTATATCGGAGACCATCAACAATGATAATACAACAATTAAAACCAATGTTATTAACAGGAATATATAGTTTTGAATTCCCTGAATATTGGAAATTCCATAAATGTAACTAATCCAGAAAACCCCATTTGCAGGTGTAGGTAAACCTAAAAAAGAAGAGGTTTGTCTTTCATCGATATTAAACTTGGCTAAACGTAGAGCTGAATAAACAGGAATCAAAAAAGCAAAATAGGGGATGATCTCGCTAACCCCTTCAAATAAGTCTGGATAAACAACATAATTTTGAAGCCAAACAAAAACAGCAGTAGCAGGTGCAACTCCAAAACTTACCACGTCTGCTAAAGAATCAAGTTCCTTTCCCATTTTAGAAGGTGCATTCAACACACGTGCAGTCATTCCATCAAAGAAGTCAAATATTGCTGCTAACAAAACCCAAAACACGACCCATATAAAGGCCTCTTCAAAAGCCATAACAATAGCTATACACCCCGAAAAAAGGTTCATAGATGTAATTGTATTAGGTATATGCTGTTTTATTTTCATGAAAAGATTAAAGCTCTACGTTATATGATTAATTAGATAATCAATTAATGTTTAGTTGCTAAATTAGCTATAAATGTATTATTCGCTCTTACTTCGTCACCAATTTTTACTAATATATCAGAATCTAGAGGTAAGAAGATATCCATGCGTGAACCAAATTTGATAAATCCTAGCGGATCTCCAATATAACAAATTTGAGACTCTTTTACATAGGTAACAATTCTGCGAGCCAAAGCGCCTGCTATTTGTCTGCTAAGAATTTTATGGCCGTCAGGTGTTTCAATAACAATAGTAGAACGTTCGTTTTCAGTGCTCGATTTAGGGAGATATGCTCCTAAAAACCTTCCTTTTTGATGTGAAACATGAATAATCTTACCTGTTACTGGAATCCAATTAGAGTGAGCATTAAAAATTGTCATGAAAATTGAAATTTTAATGCATTCTTCATTAAGGTATTCTTTCTCGAACACTCTTTCAAGTGCAACTACTTTTCCGTCGGTAGGAGCATTAACACGTCCTAATAACTCACCAGAATACACACGGTTGGGTGATCTAAAAAAGTTGACTAAAAAAAGAAAAACTACGACTGTGGAAATAAATATTAAATATGTAAATACATTTTTTGATAAAAAATAAAACATCGTAAAATTGATTACAAAACCAATTAGCAATGTATATGTCAATGTTTTACGGCCTTCTTTATGAATTCTCATTATCAATAAATTAAATATTTGAATTGTAGGACTTAACTATAGTTCTTTTTTATATATTAAAGATGTAATTGAACGGATAGATTATGTACTTCTTCTATTTCGTCTTCTTTTAAATAATCTGGAATATATTTATCCCACAATTTTTTGTTTAAATAAGGAACTACAGCAGGAACTACTACTTGTACTCTCGAATATAAAAATGAGTCTGACTTTAATTCTTTTGAAATAACCTCCTCATTAGGATCAAGCATTACAGCCAAATTAAGTAAGATACTCAAAACAATCATTGCACCAGCTACACCTACAATAGCACCCATAATTTTATTAATAAAACTTATGTGTAAAGTTTTGAATAGACTATGTATTATTTTTCCAATAAAATTTATTATAAAAACAATTACAATGAACGCAAGAATATATGCAACAACACGTGCCAAATTCACTGAGATATTTATTGTATTAAGTAAAAAAGATGAAATTATTACTGCTGTCTTACCTGCAAATATTGCTGAAATAATGATCGCTATAAATCTTGTCAACTGCATAACAAGACCCTTCTGCAAACCTCTCACGAAAGCACCTAATATAACAAGAGAGACAATAATATCAAACCAACTCATCATTTTTTGTCTAAATTAATCTTCTCAACTTCAATAGATTCTTTTAAGAATAGTGATGCTAAATCTCCAAATTTTTCTGCTGACTCTGTCGTACAATAACGTCTTCTCGCATTTTTTGAACATAATAAATCCATTTCAGGATGACGATACAGATAATCTCGCAGCGATTCAGCAACATATGTATCTTGTGAAATTATTGATATGTTTTTGGGTGTATATTGTATTATTTTTTGTAGAAGTAATGGGTAATGTGTACATCCTAAAATAATGGTATCAATTTTTTCATCTTTGGATAAAAGATTATCCAAATGTTGTTTCACAAAATAATCGGCACCAGGCTTATCATACTCTTTATTCTCCACTATTGGAACCCACATGGGACAAGCTTCAGATGTTAACTGAAGATCAGGATTTAACTTTTCAATCTCCTTTTCGTAAGACTTTGATTGAATTGTATTTTCTGTACCTAATACAGCTACATGCCCAGTTTTTGTTAGTTTTGTTATAGCTTCTGCTGTTGGTCGAATCACTCCTAAGACTCTTTTATTTGAATTGACATCAGGTAAATACTTTTGCTGGATGTCTCGAAGTGCTTTGGAGGATGCAGTATTACAAGCAAGGATTACAATATGACAACCTTGCTGAAAAAACCATTTTACAGCTTGTAATGTAAATTCATAAACCAATTCATATGATCTATTTCCATATGGAGCTCTTGCGTTATCTCCCAAATAAATAAAATCATATTGAGGCATCAACTTTTTAATCTCAGATAAGACTGTTAAGCCCCCATATCCGGAATCGAATATGCCAATTGGACCAAGGTTCAGGTTTTTAATGATTGCCACTTTTATGTCGGAATATTGAATATTTTATTTAACTCCTAATTTGCTTTTTACTAATTGGTTAGCATCAATTGCATCAGGAGAAACAAACATTATACCTGGGTTATCTAAATCATAGATTACCGTAAAATTCTGTTCAATACCAACAGCTTTTATTGCATCTTTAATCTTAGATTTAATAGGACCTATAAGCAATTCTTCATGTTCTTCAATATCCTTTTGAGCAAGTTTAGTGAAATCCCTAATCTGGTTTTCCAAATCGGTTAACTCCTGCATTCTTCTTAACTTAATGCTCTCTGCTAATGTTTCTTGATATGCAATGAAATCAGAATACTTCTTGTTGTATTCATTTTGCATTACTTGCAATTCTTGTTTGTAATTATCGCTGAGTGTTGTTAATCTTTCTGTTGCTGATGTTTTATCAGGTAAAGAATTTATAAGTTCATTCGTATTCACATAGGCAACGCTATTTTGTGCATTCAAAGTAGTTGCGCACATTACTGTAGCGATAACAATCAATGGTATAAAAAATCTTTTTGCCATAATTCAACGTATTTATAATTTAATATATATGTATAAACCTTCTACTTATCTATCCAATAATATTGTATTAATCTTGCTTGTGTTAAGGTGGCATCTGAAGTTTTATATTAAATCAAATGCCACCTCTTTTCAAGGTAAGGATTTTATTTACAATGTCAACTGGTTCATATAAGTATTTTTATAGTGTTTTTCTCACTTCTACTTCCTCATAGGCTTCAACAATATCACCTACTTTTATATCATTAAAATTACGGATATTTAAACCACATTCGTAACCTGCTGATACCTCTCTCACGTCTTCTTTGAATCTTTTCAATGATTCAAGCTCACCTGAGTATACAACAATACCGTCTCTAATCAATCTTATCTTATTGGAACGTTTCACTTTACCATCACGTACCATACATCCAGCAATGGTACCAACTTTTGTAATCTTAAATGTTTCAAGAACCTCTATGTTTGCAGTTATTTCCTCTTTAATTTCAGGTGATAACATACCTTCCATTGCAGCTCTTACTTCTTCTATTGCATCATAAATCACAGAATATAAACGAATATCAATACCTTGTTGTTCTGCTTCTTTTCGTGCAGTAAGAGAAGGTCTCACTTGGAAACCAATAATAATACCTTCTGATGCTGAAGCTAATGTTATATCCGATTCCGATATCTGACCAACAGCTTTATGTATAACATTTACTTGAATTTCAGGAGTTGACAAACGAATTAATGAGTCAGAAAGCGCTTCAACTGATCCATCAACGTCTCCTTTTACAATAATATTTAGTTCTTGGAAATTACCAACGGCAATTCTGCGACCAATATCATCCAAAGTGAGTATTTTTTGTGTACGTATCGATTGTTCTCTTTGTAATTGTTCTCGTTTATTTGCAATTGAACGAGCTTCTTGTTCGCTCTCAATTACATGGAAGATGTCACCAGCTTGAGGTGCACCATTCAATCCCAATATTAATGCTGGTTCTGCTGGTCCTGCTTTATCAATATTCTTATTTCGCTCATTAAACATCGCTTTGATACGGCCAAAATAAGCACCTGCTAAAACAACATCTCCTACTTTTAAAGTTCCATTTTGCACCAAAATAGTTGAAACATACCCCCTACCTTTATCAAGAGAAGATTCAATAACAGAACCAAATCCACTTCTATTTGGATTTGCTTTTAAATCAAGCATTTCTGCTTCTAGTTGAATTTTTTCTAACAGCTCAGGAACACCAATGCCTTGTTTTGCAGATATATCATGCGACTGATATTTTCCTCCCCAATCTTCTACTAAGTAGTTCATATTGGCAAGTTCTTCTTTTACCTTTTCAGGATTAGCTCCTGATTTATCAATTTTATTAATTGCAAAAACAATGGGTACACCTGCTGCACTAGCATGATTAATAGCTTCTATTGTTTGAGGCATTACATTATCATCTGCAGCAACAATGATGATAGCTACGTCAGTTACTTTTGCTCCACGTGCACGCATAGCTGTAAAAGCTTCGTGTCCAGGTGTATCTAAGAAAGTTATCTTTTTGCCGCTTTTAAGTGTTACGTGATAAGCACCAATGTGCTGTGTAATACCGCCTGCTTCTCCAGCAATTACGTTTGTGTCACGAATACTATCAAGCAAAGATGTTTTACCATGATCAACATGACCCATCACTGTAACAATAGGCGAACGTGGAATCAGATCCTTTTCATCATCATCTTCTTGTGCAATGGCTTCTACAACATCAGCACTTACATATTTTGTTTTAAATCCAAACTCATCAGCAACAATATTGATGGTTTCAGCATCAAGTCGCTGATTTATTGCAACCATTACTCCGATGCTCATACATGTAGATATAACATCAGTTACTGGAACATCCATCATATTAGCAAGATCATTTGCAGTAACAAATTCAGTAAGTTGCAATATGCGACTTTCTCTTTCTTGTTCTTTAATTTCGGCTTGCTGTCTTTGAACTATCGCATCGCGTTTATCACGACGATGTCGAGCTCCACCTTTACCGCCACCTCTTCTTTGAGTCAGTCGTGCTAGTGTTTCTTTAATTTGCTTTTGAACATCCTCTTCGCTTACTTCTTTTTTAACAGGCTTTTTCAAAACAAGTCTTCTCTTGCTGACTGACTTTGGAGCTGTAGCTTCAGTTCGTTCTATGTTAACTTTACCCTTTCTAATGCGTTTGCGCTTCTTCTTTGTGCTATCATCTGCATCAGGAGATTTTTTCTCATTAAGAGTTTCCTTTTTCAGTGCTTTTATATTTTCTTCTTTTACTCGTTGAGAACTTGCTTTTCCTTCTCTTTCAAGACGTTCTTTTTTTCGTTGTGTTCTAGATTTTCGTGCGGGACGTGTTCTCTCATTGATTGATGTAAGATCTATACTTCCTTTTACTACAATATTTGTTTTAATTTTAGTGTCATTCAGCCTAAAAAGATCGTCTTCTTTTTCATCTTCTTCCTCATCATCTTTAAAATCTTCCAGTACTGGAACCTCTTTTTCAGGTATTTCAGAATCTTCAATTACCTCTTTACTTTTCTTTTTATTCTTTGCTTTATCAGATTTAGCTACTGTTTTTTCGGTTTTCTCCACAACTTGGGTTTGTTCTTTTTCCACTGGCTTCTCATCCTCAACTGTTTTCTCCTGAATGTCAACAGTTATATCTGCTTTTATATCTTCAAGAGCAGTTTCCTTAGATTCATCTTCTTTCTTATCATCAAGAATCGTGCTTTCATCTTCAGCTTTAACTAATGGTGCTGATGGTGTTTGCTTTGAAGTTTCTATATCAATCTTTATTTCTTCTTCCTCTTTTATTTTTTCCTCCTCAACCTTTTCAACTGGAACTTCTTTTTCTGGCTTCTCGAATTCTTTTACCTCCTCTGGTTCGACATCTTGCAATTCTGGAGTAACAGGTTCCTGCTTTTCTTCTACTTCCTGAGGTTTTGTTGATTTTTTAGGCTTATTTTTCAAGTTATCAAGATCGATATTCCCTACAATTTTAAATTGCGGCTTAATATCTTCAGGCACGTTAGTTTCAGTTGAACTGTCCTTTTCCTCACCTTTTATCTGTTCTTTATCGGGGACATCGTATCCTTCGATAGCTACAGTTTCTTTTTTTTCCTTGTTGAGCTGTTCTTCACGTTGACGATCCACAGTTTTTTTCATGTTTTTATCCTTACCAAACTCAATAAGTAACATATCACGATGCTCATTATTAATTTTAGCATTAGGACTGGCTTCAACTTCAACACCTTTTTTGTGAAGAAATTCAACTAAACTGCTGACACCAACATTTAACTCTTTAGAAACTTTAATTAATCGTATAGACATATATAAATTATAACCTTTTCTCTAATTTTCTTGTTTGTGAGGTGCATTTTTGATAAATACATTTTTGTTTATTCTGATTTTATCAGAAAATGAGTTTGTTTTTTATATCTCTTCTTCAAACTCAGACTTAAATATCCTAAGGATCTCATCCACCGTATCTTCCTCAAGATCTGCTTCCTTAATAAGACGCTCTCTATCTGTAGCTAATACATTTTTTGCTGTTGAGCATCCTATTTTTTTCAACTGGTCAATAACCCAACCATCTATTTCGTCCCTGAACTCATCCAAGTAAATATCCTCTTCATTCACCTCATCTATATCTCGGAAAACCTCTATATTGTATCCAGTAAGCATAGAGGCCAATTTTATATTTGCGCCACCTTTACCAATAGCAAGAGAAACCTCTTCGGGATGCAAAAACACTTCTGCTTTTTGTTCATCTTCCTTAATAATGATTGAGTTAACTTTAGCAGGACTTAAAGAACGTTGAATGAACAAATTAGTATTTGCCGTATAATTTATTACATCAATGTTCTCATTTCTCAATTCACGTACAATACTGTGAATTCTAAAGCCTTTCATTCCAACACATGCCCCAACAGGATCAATACGCTCATCATACGCCTCTACAGCAACTTTAGCTCTTTCCCCTGGAATTCGTGCAATACCTTTAACAGTTATAAGTCCATCATTAATTTCTGGAATTTCCATTTCGAATAGCCTCTCTAAAAATACTGGAGAAGTACGCGATAAAATAATTTTTGGATTATTATTCTTGTTTTCAACTCTTGCTACGACTGCTCGAACATGCTCACCTTTTCTAAAAAAGTCACGTGGTATCTGCTCTGTTTTTGGCAAAATCAACTCATTATGTTCGTCATCCAACAAAAGTAACTCTTTTTTCCATATTTGGTAAACTTCTCCTGAAACAATTTGACCAACTTTTTCGATGTATTTATTATACAAGTTATCTTTCTCTAATTCAAGAATTTTAGAGGCTAAAGTTTGTCGTAAATTTAAAATAGTTCGACGACCGAAATGTTCAAGAAATACTTCATCTGTAACCTCTTCTCCCACTTCAAAATCTTCATCAATCTTTAAAGCTTCAGCCAAGCTTATTTGTAAATTAGCATCTTCTATTTCACCTTCTTCTACAATTGTCCGATTACGCCATATCTCTAAGTCTCCTTTGTCTGGATTTATAATGATATCATAATTCTCATCTGTTCCGTATATTTTGGAGATAACGCTTCGGAAAGATTCTTCCAATACACTTATTAGAGTAGTCTTGTCAATATTCTTTAGTTCATTAAACTCGGAAAAAGTATCAATCAGGCTGATGGTTTCCTTCTTTTTGCCCATAGTGCTATTTAAATCTTATTAGATATTTCGTATACTTAACTTCGTCATACTTGAAATGCAAATCTTCATTTATTTCTGTTTTACGCTTTGCACCTTCAAGTCTTTCTTTTTTAGAAATAGAAATTGTGAATTCATTTTCCGAGGCTGATTTAAGGACTCCAAATATTTTTTGTCCTTTTCTAGTGAGCACCTCGATCTCACTTCCTATATATTTTTTATATTGACGCAAAGATTTAAATGGAGAAGTTAGACCCACAGATCCAACGGTTAGTTCAAAATCCTCCTCTTCTCGGTTTAGCTTCGATTCAATATAACGACTTAATTCAACACAATCATTAATATCAACCCCGTTATCATTATCAATTTCGATCGAAATAACATTCCCTGGATTAACTTTTACTTCAGCTAAATAATTATCTGACCCACTTAAAAACTCTTCTGTAAGTGTAATCAGCAACCCTTTATCAATCATCGTTTTGTAAAAAAATAAAAAAAGGAAAGCTTTTTCTACTGCCCCCCTCTAACTTTCAGGCACAAAGATATTCAATTCTAATGGTTTTGCAAAATTTCAGCCTTTTATTTTACAATGAGATAAGAATCCTATATAAAATAATTGGATGTCTATTCATCTCTTTGCTAATTTGTTTTCATTTTATAATCTTTAGTTTATAACACATTGAATATATCTTTTGTTTTATAGTGTGTGTTCATATACAATAACCGCAAAAGCATTTTTTAATTTACACCTTCTTCGTGTTAATTACATAAAATGGGGTTTTCTTTCTTCTGTAACACTTCAAAAAATTATGTACATTTGCACTGTAAAATAAAAAAACATTATAAATGACCCGTTCCACTACTAACAACATTGTATATGCACCTGTTACATTAGATTTTGTAACTGTTAGCGTAGAATTTTGTTCTTTCCTGGAAAACATGAAGGCTCCGTCTCGCACCGAATGGATGACAACTACTCTTCGAATACTTCCACTTCTTTATGTAAAAGCGACCTTGCTTCCAACAGTTGAAATCTTCAATGATGATTTCCCCGAAACTTTTGTGAGTGAGCAAGATTACATGCGAGTTTCTAATCAGATATCCACCCTTTTAGGAGAAGACAATGTTTACCTAGAAGTTTTCAAAGAAGACATGAAGTACAGCGATCGCCCTATCTCATCTTTTATTTCAGAAGATATCGCAGATATTTACCAAGACATCCGAAATTTTGTTTCCGTTTATCAATATGGCTTAGAGGAAACCATGAAAAGTGCACTACACATTTGCACAGAAAACTTCCGATTATACTGGGGGCAAAAACTTGTAAACGTTTTGCGAGCTTTACATTCGTTGGTATATAAACCGAATGACGAAATTGATTTTAAAGATTATGACAAAAAGGAGGAAGACTTGTGGGATTAAAAATATCAAAAGAAGAGATCAACCAACTTCCAATTGAAACATTTAATGGTGACATTATTGTTGTAGATAAGTTAGACGAAGTAGAAAATGCCATAGAGTATTTAAAACAGTTTAAAACAATTGGGTTCGACACAGAAACCAGGCCTGTTTTTCGTAAAAATGTAACACATAAAGTCGCACTCATGCAATTATCTACAATTGATAAATGTTTTTTATTTCGTCTCAATAAAATTCAATATCCTGATATTATAGATGAATTGATATGTAACAATGAGGTAGTGAAAGTCGGCTTATCATTACGTGATGACTTTGCAGCTTTAAGAAAAAGAACAGATTGTCCCCCTCTCAACTTTATTGACTTACAAACTTTTGTAGTTGATTATGGTATAAAAGACATGAGTCTGCAAAAAATTTATGCAATACTATTCCAAAAGAAAATTTCGAAAAGACAACGTTTATCAAATTGGGAAAACAACTCACTTAAGGAGTCTCAAAAAATGTATGCTGCTATTGATGCATGGGCCTGTCTCAGGATATATAACCATCTTATCAAAAACGGGACGAATGATATCACAAAAGAAGAGAAATAATTTTCATTAGTATTTAAAAACATATCAGTTATATATACAAAGCATGACAGATTACAAGAAAATAAAACTTAAACCTAAGAAAGAAGCATCCCTAAAACGGTTTCATCCATGGGTTTTTTCAGGTGCAATTGCTTCAATAGATCAAGGTGTTGATGAAGGAGACATTGTAGAAATATATGCAAATGACGATTCCTTCTTAGGTGTTGGTCATTACCAAATTGGTTCAATTGCAGTGCGCATCGTTTCTTTTCAGAAAAGAGAAATAGACACATCTTTTTTTATTGAACGCTTAACTCAAGCATATCAATTGAGAAATGCATTAGGACTTATTCGAAATGACAATAATACTTACCGCTTAGTTCATGGAGAGGGCGATATGTTATCAGGATTAATTGTAGATATATATGGAAGCATGGCAGTAGTTCAAGCACATTCAGTAGGTATGCATATGTCACGTAAAATGATAACTACAGGTCTTGAGAATGTATTGAATAAATCATTGAGTCATGTTTACTACAAATCAGAGACAACTCTACCATTCAAGGCTCCCATAAATCCAGAAGATGATTTTCTGATGGGCGGAGCAGATATAGATAAAATTGCGTTAGAGAATAATTTGAAATTTCAAATCGATTGGGAGAAAGGCCAAAAGACAGGTTTCTTCATTGATCAGCGTGAAAACAGAAGTTTATTGGAAAAATATTCATATAACCGTTCTGTTTTAAATATGTTTTGTTACACTGGAGGTTTTTCAGTGTATGCTATGCGAGGTGGTGCACGTTCGGTTACAGACGTAGATAGCTCTGGAAAAGCTGTTATGCTTGCCAACGAAAATATAAAAAGAAATTTTGGTGATGATGATCGTTACAAAAGCTCTTCAGACGATGCTTTCAAATTCTTAAAAGAAATACCAAATGATGCTTACGATTTAATAGTATTGGATCCACCTGCTTTTGCAAAACATAGAGGTGCTGTAAGAAATGCATTGCAAGGGTATAAGAAGTTGAATTTTGCGGCTTTTGAGAAAATTAAGACTGGTGGGATCGTTTTTACCTTTTCATGTTCCCAAGTAATTTCTAGGGAACAATTTCGTTTAGCTGTATTTAGTGCTGCAGCTATTTCAGGAAGGAAGGTGCAAATATTGCACCAGCTTTCGCAACCAGCAGATCATCCTGTTAATATATATCATCCAGAAGGAGAGTATTTGAAAGGACTGGTACTACATGTTTATTGAGGATTTTGTTAATAAACAAGGCCGAAAAACCAATAGAGTCTCTTTTTGGTTTAAAAAAAATTAAATATATGACATTTGTCATCTATTTGTTTGGGTTGTATTAGAAAAAACTATATATTTGCACTGTGTTTTTCATGGTATTAGATTTAAGGTTAACAATGAAGATTGGTTGTCGTGAGACAACCATTTCTTTTTTATAGACATTGGTAAAAAATTATCCTAAATATATCCCTTTCAACAGTGAAAATATCAAGCTCATCTTTTCATACAAGGAAAGGCTACAAGAAGAAGCCTTATATAAAACTCTCAGTAAAACTTAAGATAAAAGGATCATATCAAAATACTTGAAGTTATTATAATGTTTAACCGTATTATTAACTCATTGGGTACATTAAAGTTGAGTCTGAAAATAATCGGGACAGGATCTCTTAACAATATACTGAAATGAAAGTAAAAATAGCAATATAACTCCTTTTTGATATAAAAAAGACTAAAATATTGATGTTTATGATGCAAATGCATGGTTTGTATTATAAAAAGAATTACATTTGCACTGTGTTTTTCATGGTATTAGATTTAAGGTTAACAATGAAGATTGGTTGTCGTGAGACAACCAATCTTTCTTTATAGACATAGACAAACAAATATCATTCAGTTAGCTTTGTAGTTGAACGAATTAAATTAATAAACACATCAAATCAACGTTTAAGAACGTTTTACTATCCAGGCAGGTATTATTTAAATGTATAACTATTTCCGATCTGTAGATAAATGATAATTTTTTGCTAATCGAATTTATGATTATCTAATTGCTATTACCTTTCCACAATTCTTTTTCTCGATTTTTCTTCTTTTCTAATAATTTTCAAAACTCTGATTTTTAAAATCGAAACATTACAAAGCCCAATTTCTTTTTCCGCCTCTGGTTATTTGAAGTAATAGTAACTTTTTGAACTTCCGTATTCTATATATTGCAACCTCTAATATTTGAGTCATTTAGTGTTTCGATATCAATAAAATAAAACTTCTAAATACTTTTTGATCATTCGTTTTGCTAATAATAATGCTATTTATACCATTTGAGGGTTCGAATTTATCGTAAAAATTATTTTATTGAAAAAAGGGGTGAAAAAGAGTTTAATAGCTGCTTTTGAAAGTAGCAATGAGTGGAGGTTGTTTTATATTCGAATACAATATTGATTCAATTAATATTTTATATTAAATTTGTAATATAAACAAGCACAATGAATTTACAAACTCACGTTTTAATACCTAAAGCAAAATTTGAGATATCGCATCATTCAAATATGCTTTTGTTCGGCTCGTGTTTCTCTGAAAACATTGGGTCTAAGTTAGTAGAGAATAAGTTCTCTGTAAATGTAAATCCTTTTGGTGTATTGTATAACCCTATTTCTATTTACAATACAGTAAACAGATTGCTAAATAAAAACCTATTCACTGAAGAGGATTTCATCTTTCATAACAACCAGTTTCACAGCCTTATGCATCACGGGTCTTTTTCAAGGCCCAGACTGTATGAGGCAATCCAACATGTGAATAATGAGTTTAACGTAGCAGCCACAAAACTTGAGAATGCTGACGTTTTATTAATTACTTTCGGCACTTCATACATCTTTAAATGGAATGAAACAAAAGAAGTTGTTGGAAATTGTCATAAGATACCTGCAAATAGATTTACGAGAACACGATTATCAGTCGAAGAAATATCTCTTGAATGGAACAGTTTAATGGCTAAAATGCTTAACATCAGTCCTAATTTGAAAGTAATATTTACTGTAAGCCCTATACGCCACTTCAAAGATGGGGCTCACGAAAACCAAATAAGTAAATCAATTTTACATCTTTCTATTGATAAATTAATGAAGCAATTTCCTGATAATGCTTTCTATTTCCCTGCTTACGAAATTGTGATGGATCAGTTACGTGACTATAGGTTTTACGCAGAAGATATGCTACATCCCACTGAACTGACTCAAAACTATATCTGGAAAAGATTTAGTGAGACATATTTTTCATCTGTTACTCAAAACATTAATGAAGAATGGCAAAAAATTCTACAATCTTTATCTCATAGGCCTTATAATACAGACTCTGATGAGTATAGAGATTTCCTTTACCGAACATTTAATGACCTAAAAGCGTTTGAAGAACGGTACGAATTTATATCTTGTTCTCACGAAAAGCAACACTTAACACAGTTGCTCCAAACTACACAATAGAATATTAACTCTTATGAATTATGGCATTTCAGAAATAACTATGGCTCTAGGCATCAACAAGCCGGGGAAAATAAGTGATTACACAATAACTACTTTATTGACTGATAGTAGAAAACTTTCTGATCCCACAGGAACACTTTTCTTTGCTCTATCTACTAAAACCAATGATGGGCATAAATATGTAAATGATTTATATATTGAAGGAGTCCGTAATTTTGTTGTGTCGTCAAAGCATTCATCTTGGAGTAAGCTATCCGATGCCAACTTCTTAGTTGTTAAAGACCCACTGATGGCTCTGCAAAAAATCGCAGCATTTCATCGACGTAAATTTGACATTCCTGTAATTGGAATTACGGGAAGTAATGGCAAAACAATTGTAAAAGAGTGGTTGTATCAACTCCTTCATAAAGATTATAATATCACCAGATCGCCCCGTAGCTATAATTCTCAAACAGGTGTTCCACTATCTGTTTGGCAATTAGACGACTTGACTACCCTTGGAATTTTCGAAGCTGGAATTTCTATGACAGACGAGATGGAGCATTTAGAAAGTATAATCCATCCAACAATTGGTATATTCACAAAGTTAGGTGAAGCTCATCAAGAGAACTTTGCATCTCTTCAACAAAAATGCAACGAAAAGTTAGAGCTGTTTATTAACAGTGAAGTAATTATTTATAATGAAGACAATCCCATACTAACACAATGCATTGAAAATATGGCCATGTCACACAAAACATTTACATGGTCATTTAAAAACAGAGAAAACCCCTTATTCATAAAAAGTATAAAAAGCACTCATGACAAATCAATCATACATTACTCTTTTTTAGGTTTCGATACTTCTTTTGAAATTCCTTTTGTAGATGGAGCCTCAATTGAGAATGCAATCACCTGCTTGGCAACAATGCTTTATTTGCGCATTCTTCCTGAAGACTTAAAAGAAAGGATGCTTTTATTAGAACCAGTTGCAATGCGATTAGATGTGAGAGAGGGTAAAAACAACTGCATACTTATTAATGACACCTACAACTCCGATTTTAATTCAATTAAAATAGCATTAGAGTTTCAAAGCCAACGCAGAATAGATAAGCCGTTAAAGAAAACCCTTATATTATCTGATATCTTCCAGTCGGGCTTACTCCCAAAAACACTCTACAAAAAAGTTTCAGAAATAATAGAACAAAATCAAGTTGATAAGATCATTGGAATAGGTAGAGATATCTCCCAGTTCAAGGACTTCTTTTCAATGGAAAAAAACTTTTTTACCACAACTGATGAATTCATAGATTCGCAAGTTTGGAAAGATTTCAGAAACGAACTCATTTTAGTAAAAGGTTCTCGCCGTTTTCATTTCGAGAGAATTGTAACCCTACTTGAAAAAAGAATACACGAAACGGTGTTAGAGGTTAACTTAGATGCCTTAGTTCACAACTTCAATTTTTACAAATCAAAAATCTCTCCAAACGTTAAGTTAATATCGATGGTTAAAGCCAATGGATATGGTGCAGGAGCTACAGAAATTGCAAAAACATTGCAATATCACCGATGTGGTTATCTTGCTGTTGCAATAGCATCTGAAGGAGTGGCACTTAGAGAAGATGGTATCACAATGCCAATAATTGTACTCAATTCAGAGATAAATGGATTTGAGGAACTTTATAGTTCAAACCTTGAACCAGAAGTTTATAACTTTAGAATCTTAAAAGCTTTTATAAAAGAGGCTGAGCGCAGTGGAGTGACAGATTATCCCATACATATTAAACTTGATACTGGAATGCACCGATTGGGTTTTGTTAGCGATGAGATACCCGAAATGATTGAGATATTGCAAAATCAAAAGAGCCTACGTGTTGTCTCTACTTTCTCTCACTTGGCAGCAAGCGAAAGCTGGATATTTGATGACTTTACTGCTAAGCAAATGGAAACTTTTGAAGAGTTATCTCTTCAAATAGAAAGTAAGTTAAATTACAATATAAACAGACACATTTTAAACTCAGCAGGAATTGAACGATTTCCAAATCAGCAATTTGATATGGTTAGGCTTGGCATTGGTTTATATGGCATTAGTGCTAGCGGAATAAAGGGTCTGCAAAATGTATGCACACTTAAAACAACCATATTGCAAATTAAAACACTCAATAGCAGCGAGAGTGTGGGTTACGGTCGTAAAGAAGTACTGGAGCATCAAGCACGCATAGCCACAATTAGAATTGGGTATGCTGATGGCCTGAGTCGACAATTTGGTAATCGAAAAGGGAAGGTGTTTATCAACGGTGCATATGCCCCAATCATTGGCAATGTGTGCATGGATTTGTGCATGATTGATGTCACTGATATCAAAGCAGAAGAAGGAGACTCAGTTATTATTTTCGGCGAGGATTTACCTGTGATAGATTTGGCTAATTCGATCAATACTATTCCTTATGAAATACTGACTGCAGTGTCACCACGGGTGAAAAGGATCTATATAAAGGAATGATCTGTTCATGTCTTCAATATCTATGTGCATGATATGGTGATAGAGGATGATGCTATTATATTATAAAAGAAGCAACTCGATGTTCCCCAATAACTTCCTACAGCTAAGAGGTGTTTCATCTTTTCCAAAACATTTTCTGTGAATAAGGATTTAATCCGTTCAGAGACTTCAACACTGTTTTGTGTATGCTCAGTTCGTTATCGAATAAACCCTTTTATGGAATAAACCGATTGACAATGTAAAATAGGACATTGTTAATTCTTACTTATTGGTGGAAATCCACCATCACCATCTTTCTCTTTATTCTTGTTACTTAATAAAAGGTTTTCTGAATTAGTTCTCTTTTTAGGTTTTAAATCTTTCAACTCGTCAATTGAATGTGTAGCATTGTCATTCGCCTCATTTT
>JAQVZQ010000236.1 GCA_028708095.1 Dysgonamonadaceae bacterium | reverse complement strand
GGTACTGATTTAAATCATAAGGGAAAAAGCCATCAAAATCTTTGTGGATCCATATCGGTACAGGGATGTATAGCTCATCTTCATGTCTTGGGCGCCCTCCTGCATTCCACTGATTGAGTCCGCTCTTTGCATGTACTTCATTATTTCTTGCTGAGTATAAAGGTAGATAAATATGTTCATAAGTTTCTTCTTGCTCACTCACGATTTCTAAATCACTACCTGAGTTTGCCAGCAAAAATGAAAACGGATCTTCGAGTATCGGAACTTCAAATTGGATAATAGGTTTATTGGTGATAAACTGTTTAAAAAGTGTGCTTTTTGAAATATTAAATTTATATTTATGATACTTATCTCTAAAGTGTATAATATTGTTCTTGCGATTAACGGATTTAATTGATTCTAGATCAATAAAATTCATATCTTCTTCATACACCTTAAAGAAGCTTTCCTCACGAGTGACCAAATGATATAACATATCATTTATACCATAAGCTCTTTTAGTAAATGCAATTCTCTTATTTCTTTGAGAACTTATGACTTCTATAATATCTCTAGGCTTTTCAGAGCTGTATTCATACATTCCTTTATTAAACTCTGCTACCTTCTGGAATGTTGCTCCATTCTTGTGAAGAAATGTTTTCAGCCCTAATCCAATCTTATTCTTTGATGCATCAGCAGACACATCACCGCGGCTTAGATTCTCTGCTTCAAATGCTCGGCAAAAAATATTTTCTGCTGCTCGATAATAGAGGTAAGGAACAGAACTTTCACTAAATAAATGCGAAAGTGAGCCGACAATCCTAAGTAATTCGGTGTATTCTCGTTTCTGGCTTTCTTTTTGATGCTCAAAGAACATGGCAGAGGACTCCCTTCTCAGGTATCTGTAGTTTTTTAAATACAATCAAGTTAGGTTATAGCACGCATTATTCTTTCTGCTATTCTCTCTATTACAGGAACTACCACCGAGTTTCCAGCTTGTTTATATAAATGGCTTGCCGCTAAATCTGGTAAGCTAAAATCTTTAGGAAACCCTTGTAAATTAAAACATTCTTTAGGAGTCAATTTTCGGATTCCGTAATCAGATAATAATAGAGGTACATTATGCCCGCCTGTACCCATATTAGCAGTAAGTGTTGGACATAAATTTGACTTATTCTCTCTAACATATACACGACGCCATTGATATAAGGTGTTCTTTTTAACCATTTCTTTTTCCAGCTGGTTATATAAATTATATTTTTCCTTGGTGTAATAATACATATCATCCACTTTTTTATCGAAATCTATGACATCTCTTAACGATTTTGTTAGTGGAATCGAATCTGGAAAGTCGAAGTTTTCATAATGCTTTTGGTCTTGAAAGCCTACAATATAGATTCTCTCTCTATTTTGGGGTATATTACCGTACTCTGATGCATTCATTACTTTGGCATTTATTTTATAACCATATTGATTGAGGGTATCAGTAATTATTTTATATGTATTTCCATCATCATGGCTTACTAAATTCTTTACGTTCTCGAGAAATATTATGGAAGGTCTCTTGTCTTTTATAACTCTCGCCAGCTGAAAGAAAATATTTCCTCTTGTATCTTCAAACCCTTTTCTATACCCAGCAATTGAGAAAGCTTGGCAAGGAAAGCCTGCTGCTAATATATCGATATCCGGGATGTCTTCACTTCTAACATTGTTGATATCATCAGTTATCAACTCATTTGTATGGTTTAGTTTATATGTTATACTTGCTTTTTCATCAATTTCATTTGCCCAGATAATATTAAATCCGCTATTTTCGAATCCTAATTCTATTCCACCAACGCCTGCAAATAATCCAGCTACAGTTTTCATCCTTTGTTCCTCCTCGTTTTGCGGCGCACTTTACCTATCTATAACTATTATATTAAAAAAAGATGCAAATGCAAGCTGGATATTTCATTACAGCTAGACATTTCATTATGCATTCATGCTGAGCAAGTATATTGATTTTTTTCTAATACAGTTTCCATAATACAATCAAAACTCAGCTGGGTACCATCTTTTTGGGCGGGATACAAATCGTGTATATAGTTGTTTAGGTTCTTACCATCTAAAGCATCTACAATATTCATTGCTATTCTTTCAACAACTGGTACTGTTATGGAATTTCCAGCTTGTTTATACAATTGACTGTTGCTTACTCCTTTGGGTATATCGATACCTGAAAATCCTTGGAATTTAAAACATTCTTCCGGCGTTAATTTTCTAATGCCAAAATTGTCTTTAATGATAGGAACATTATTTCCGCCTGTTCCCATATTTGCAGTCAAGGTAGGGCAAACGCCGCTTTTATTCTCTCTTACATATGTTCTTCTTAGTTGATATATTACATATTCTTTTGCCACTGACTCAGTTAATAATTCATAAAATTTTGAACTTTGAGTATAGTAGTACTTATCATCTTTTCTATCGTTTATGTTTATAATGTCACCTACATTACATCTTAACGGAATAGGTGATGGAAGTACAAACTTATCAAAGTCTTTCTTCGTTCTAAATCCAATTATATATATCCGTTCACGGTTTTGAGGTATATTCCCATATTGCATGGAGTTCATTATTCTATATTTAATTAGGCAGCCACTGTTTTTCAATGACTCCATTATAATTCTAAATGTTTTTCCATGATCGTGACTTACTAAGTTCTTTACATTTTCTAATAAGAAGGCTCGAGGCTTTTTGGCATTTATGAATCTTAAGGTTTCGAAAAATAGATTTCCTCTGTCATCATTAAAGCCTTTTTGATATCCAGCAATAGAAAAGGATTGGCAAGGGAAACCTGCTGTTAAAATATCGAAATCGGGCAGTGTTGCTTCATCAATATCACATATATCTCCTTCAATTAGTTCTGTTTCCTGCATATTTAATCTATATGTTTGGCAAGCATATTCATCAATCTCATTTGCCCATATGACATTCGCTCCAGAATTTTCAAACGCCTTGCATATCCCACCAATACCTGCAAATAGACTTGCAACTGTATATTTCATGCTAAGCCCCTCCTCCTGCGAACACTAGTTCTCATTAGCAATAATATCACAGCTGAGATTTTATATCAAGCAATAAAATAGAATTAACTGGATTTCCTTATTTGCGCTCTGTGTTTCAAAACTATTAACTTGTCAGTTTTATCATAATTAAGCATAGAGTAAACACCTTCATTCTCCTATTTGCTAAAAGGACTGTCATTGCTTTTCGGAATAACTTTCGTTGCTATTTCTATCATTATGCATATCATATCACTTACTGGTTTAAAAGTCTGGTTACTTTTAAAGTTTTGACCTAGTTTGTTGCGATTGTTCTATCTTTGATGTTAATATTCTATATGCAGGCGTACTTAATGCTTGAATTCAAAAAGAGATTTGCAGGTGAATATACAGAATGGATAACCTTACGAAGGAACAGCGAAGAAAAAACATGAAGGCTATAAAAAGTAAAGATACAAGTATTGAAATAAAACTTAGGAAGGAACTGTGGAAGGAAGGTATAAGGTATCGAAAAAATTACTCCAAATTACCTGGGAAGCCTGATATAGCTATTACAAAATATAAAATAGCTGTGTTTTGTGACAGCGAATTTTGGCATGGATTTGATTGGGAGAACAGTAAAGAAAGAATAAAGTCTAACCGTCAATATTGGTTTCATAAAATAGAGCGAAATATTCAGCGTGACTTGGAAGTTAATCATGAGCTGGCAGAAAAAGGCTGGCTTGTATTAAGATTTTGGGAAGAAGATATAAAAAAGGATTTATTGAGATGTGTTGATAAAATAAAAAGCTCAATTTCTTCCGTTGATCATGCCAAATAGGATTTGCCACAACCAATACAATACCAATGTATACTCATCTAAATATGGTTTGAATAATAATAAATTTTAAAATTACTACTGATATGTGATGTAGCATGTTGTATATTTATTAATGAAAAGGGATGTTAAGGTTGTGCATTATAAAATTTACGGTCATGCTATACGAAGATACTCTGAAAGGATGTGAGTTCTATGAGCATGAGTCAGCTGATTGAAAAACTTGATCAGGATAATGTTAAAGTTACTGGAAGAATGATTAGGCATTACATATCGTTAGGTTTGTTACCAGAACCAGAGTACCCGCATCAGAATCAAGCAATTTATACTATGCAGCACTATATATTAATCAAAATTATTGATTCCAAGAAAAAGTTGGGACTTTCCTTAAATGAGATTAAAGACGAGATTAAACAAAAAATCGATAGTTACTTAACAAATAGCCATGATATTGACATTGATTTAGAGTGCTTAAATGAAAAACAGAAAGCTAAGGCTGGTTGGAGCAATATTGATAAAAAATTTTACCATATACCACTATATTGATATTGATAAGCAAACAGGTTTTACTCGTGAAAGATTTGATCTAGCTGTCTCATTAGGACTAATACAAAGGAAAGAGTATTATGATTTTGCTGAAGTATACTTAGTAAAGTGTCTAGACAATTATTTTTCTCTAAAAGAAAAAATGATTAAGGATAAGAGTGCATACAGTAGAGATAAAGTAGTAAAAGTAATAAATGAGCTGAAGGATATTGTTGATAAAGCAGCATCGTTCACTATAAGATATTTTGATTCATGGACTTATACTAACTTGCTTCAAGCATTTCTATTTTTAGAAGCCCGAAAGAGATCATATACTTCAGAGGACTATAACAAGAGTACATGGAGCTGGAACGACCTAGAGATAGATGAGTATAATGAAGAAGATTTTGAACAAGACGAAATACTACCTAACGGATATTGAAATAGATTTTACTTGGCATTGGAAGAGGATAAAAATAACCTAAGTTTTAATGACATAGGCTTATGCAACCAAACCGGATTAAGATAGCATAACGAAGGCTAATCTTAAATTAACGTAAGCTGATAGACTTTTCAAGTCTTACAGTGTAGAGGCGAATTGGACACGTCTTGTTGCTTGCAACAGAATCTCGTGACTTTAGTCATGAGAGGTTCAAGGGAACAGTTACATTTATGCGGTTGCCTGCAGGTGTAATCCATATATTTATTATAGCAAATGTATTGTAGAATTTCCATGAAACAAACTGACCTTACTAACAGTATCTTGTTGTAAATGATTTATCTAAGAAGAAAATCACTATTTGCATAATTCAAATATCTCAATAATTTCTTTTTTATCCAGGGTTATATAATCAGGCAATGTACGGGCTCCAAAGTGAGTGCATTTTTCTGCCATTTCCTCAAATTTTTCATCGTTGATATTCAGCTCCGACAAGCGCACAGGCATACCAATAGATTTAAAGTAGTCTTCTGTGGCTGTTATACCTTTCAAAGCTGTCTCCTTGGGATTCTCGAAATTCATCTGTATATTCCACACTCTAACAGCATATTGGCAGAACTTCTCAACAT
>JAQVZQ010000020.1 GCA_028708095.1 Dysgonamonadaceae bacterium | reverse complement strand
ACATGGAGTAAAGATGTATGAGCAACAAATTGCTGCAAACAAACTAAAGGTATTTATGAGATTAGCAAATGAGCTAAAAGTGGAAATACCTGTTTAGTAGAGTGTTATATGATTATGTCATTGGTACCAGCGGGAGGAACCTGTTAGAAGACTACACAATAATTATGACAGATTGTTCACTCCGATACCAATGACATCATTTTGAAACTGCTTGTCTAATAGACGTTTATATTTTTTAATGTTAGGCTTGTCAGCCCTCAGTTTATGCTATTGAACTATTGCCAAACCTCATAATCTAGGCTGAATTATATCAGCACTTCGTGATTTTAGAATACGATGAAATCTCAATGTCATTCTCTTCTTTTTGTCTAATGAAGATTGAATGGAGACCAAACATGACAAACTGTTACAAACTCATAAATATATGAAAATACAATAAGTTGTAAAATCGTCACATTATTTCAACTCTCCAAGCAGTTGAGAAAACTCTAACCCAACCTTTTTTGCAGACTTTAATATTTCTTCTTCTATATTGTAACTGTGAGTGTATTTTGAAATATATCTACCATTCTGTGAAATGTCCTTTTCCTGATTTTCTGCAACCTGAATAATCTGCCAGTTAGCTGTATAATCCATCAATATATTTCCTTTATAATTGGCGTGAATATTCATCGGACTCAGATCACCAACTTGCGATATTTGATGCTTCAAATTGGTGTTTACTATACTTCCAGTACTAGCGTCTCCAGATATTTTTAAGATTAAGTCACTAAGATTAATAATAAAATCTGGATTATGCTCTTCAGTTAAAAGACCGATGTTTAGTTCACCGTCTTTATTTTGAAAGTCTTTTAGTGAAACAATTTCAAACTCAAAGTTAGGCAAAATATGAGTGATAGCTTCCATTAGCGCTGCTTGAGCTATTAAAGGATTAGAAACAATTGTATCTATTGTGTGCAAAGCGGCCGTTCCTCCACCAAAGGGTGTAAAACTAAAGTTCGAAGTTATAAAATTTGAACTACGTCGTTCTTTGAAAGCTGTGAAATCAGGTAGCTGACTTTCATCATGTGAATGGAAGACATAGCAGATTTTACCTTTTTTCAACTCGATGCTCTTACGATTTAATTCTTCTCCACTATTGACTTCTGTTATGGAAGTAGGTACTTGGTATTTTTTTGTTGCACATGAAAGAGTCAATGACAACAATACAAAAAAAACAACTTTTCTAACAATGTTAGTACGGTTTACTATGAAAACATTTACTCTATAATTCATGGCTTAAGTTTTTAATAAGTGAAAGAATATCATTTTTTCTACAAATATAAAAAAAAAAACTAGCATTGTAAGTTAAATCAACACAACAACTCTTTAATTAATGGAAAAACATGAATTAAAGAAATAACTCTTGGAAACACATCTGGTAAAACTTTTAAAAAAAGCAATCTGATGCATCCGATCTAAATCAGGATAGAGCACTTTGTTACTTGCAATTCACATACAATTGAAACAACTTTAAGATATTCGACTTCAATACTTAGGGTCTGCCAGAAAACACTTAGTTTTGAGTCTTTGATAAGAAAAGAGCAAAGACAAGGCTTTCGAAGTTTTTGAAATAAAGGAGTTTACTATAGTAAATGACTGTTTCAAAAACGAGAGTAACGCAGTATTTGCCCTTTTCTTGCGAAGACTACTTAGAGTTTAAACTAAATCAATACAACTCAGCATACTAAAACAACAAATGAAAATTTACTCTTATAATAAATATAGGAATCAAAAATAATACATCTATTCATTTGCTTAAAAATAAGTACATTTGTATTTGATGAATGATAATTCTGCTTGAATATATTACAGAAAAATAGAGAACCGAGTAAATTCCAACATCTTTATTACAGAAAACCAAAGTAGATAAACAAAACATTTTTAAAATAAAAAAACTCGTAAGAAATAAATATGAACTTACCTACCCTATATTTGATTCCTGTTACATTGGGAGACTCTCCCATAGATCAAGTACTTCCTCCGTACAATACAAGAATTATTTCTGATTTACAGTATTTTATAGTTGAGAATAAACGATCAGCAAGAAGATTTCTTAAAAAATGCAATCCAGAAATTGATATAAACGCTCTCACTTTTTATGAACTAAATAAGCATACTCTAAAAGAAGAAATTTCGACATTTCTAACCCCACTCCATTCCGGTCAAAGCATAGGAGTTATTTCAGAAGCAGGTTGCCCTGCTATTGCAGACCCTGGAGCTGATGTTGTAGCTTTAGCTCAAAATGAAGGTTACAAGGTGGTGCCTTTGGTAGGTCCATCTTCTATATTGATGTCTCTTATGGCATCAGGGTTCAATGGACAAAGCTTTGCTTTTCAAGGTTACTTACCCATTGATGGAACTGAACGAGTGAAGAAATTGAAGCAATTAGAAAACAAGGTGTATCAAGAAGATCAAACCCAGATTTTTATTGAAACTCCTTATAGAAACGATAGTTTAGCAGAAGATATTTTGACGCATTGCAAGGGGCAAACTAAGCTTTGCATTGCCATGAACATATCTTGCGAAAACGAATACATTGTCACCAAAAGAATAAAAGCATGGAAACAAAATCTTCCAAAAATGCACAAGCAACCATGTGTGTTTCTTCTTTATAAAGGATGACAAATACAATTATATTAGAAATACGTAATGAACATACAATATAACATACAATTAAAACCCTACAACTCTTTTCGTACTCAAGCGCATGCAAAGCTTTTTTGTGAACCTGAATCAGTAGCTGAGTTATCTGACATTCTGAAAAAGTATCCTGATGAAAAGAAACTTGTTTTGGGAGGGGGATTCAATCTCTTTTTCACAAAAGACTTTGATGGGTTAATTATACATCCCGCAATGAAAGGCTTTAATATTTGGTATGAAGATACAAACTTAATAGAAATAGAGGTAAGCGCATCTACAAATTGGGATGACTTTGTAGAATTTTGTGTTGACAACCATTATGCAGGTATAGAAAACCTTTCTCTCATCCCTAGCACTGTGGGTGCTGCACCAGTTCAAAATATTGGAGCTTATGGCACAGAGGTCAAAGAGGTAATTACACTCGTACGTACAGTTGATATAAGAACAGGTGAACCCAAAGATTTTACAAACAAGATGTGCTATTTTGAATACCGTGACAGCTTCTTTAAACGTACAGGTAACCACATTATTACATCTGTTGTTTTTAGATTAAAAAAGCTGTTTACATACAAAGAGAAATATATAGATTTGACCAATGAATTGAAAAACAACAAATATCCTACATTGAGAGAAGTACGTGACGCAATTGTAAGAATAAGAACCCGTAAAATGCCAGACTACGATACATTGCCAAACGCAGGTAGCTTTTTTAAAAACCCATATCTAACATATGAGCAAAAAGAGAAGCTAATTCGACTTTTACCGAATGCAACTATCCACCATGTAAACGAAAATTGTTTTAAAACTTCATCTGCATTTTTAATTGATAAAGCAGGTTATAAAAACAAACGAAGTGGAATGGTAGGTACTTATGAGCATCATTCACTTATCATAGTTAATTATGGAACAGAACAGGGTAAAGACATTGTCAACTTTATGGAGCAAATTCAACATACTGTACATTCACAATTCAATATTTGGCTTGAACCAGAGGTCAGAGTGTATTGAACAAGCTTTAATGTAAATTGACTATGTTCTTTAAAACATAAAAACTAATTGACAACTACAAAACGTAGTAAATAAAACCTAAGATAAACAATTGCTTATCGCAATCAAGAAAAGAAAAATATGTCTTCATTTATAATACAGGGAGGTCATCAACTACAAGGAGAGATAACACCCCAAGGAGCTAAAAACGAAGCACTCCAAGTTATCTGTGCAACACTTCTAACAAACGAAGAAGTAACTATTCATAACATCCCTAACATTTTGGATGTAAACAACCTTATTGTCTTATTGGAGCAAATAGGTGTAGTAATAAAAAAGATAACTAAAGGTAGTTATTCCTTTTGTGCGAATAATGTTGACTATAATTATACCCAATCAGATGATTTTGTAAAACGTTGCGGAGCTTTGCGTGGCTCTATTATGCTAATTGGACCATTACTAACCCGTTTTGGCAAGGCTATTGTTCCGACTCCTGGAGGTGATAAAATTGGACGTCGTAGATTGGATACTCACCTTAATGGAATAGTAAAGTTAGGTGGAAAGTTAAGGTTCGACGAAGAGAAGCAGCTATTTCTATTGTCAGCAAAAAAGCTTTTGGGAAGTTATCTATTATTAGATGAAGCGTCAGTAACGGGTACAGCCAACCTATTAATGACTGCGGTTTATGCAGAAGGACAAACAACTATTTTCAATGCTGCCTGCGAACCCTATGTTGAACAACTTAGTAAGATGTTAGTTAAAATGGGAGCAAACATTGAAGGTATTGGATCTAATTTACTTTTTATAAAAGGTGTGAAGCAACTATCTGGTTGCACCCATACATTGCTGCCAGACATGATAGAGATTGGAAGTTTCATAGGCATAGCAGCTATGACTAACTCTGAAATTACAATAAAAAACGCTTCGATTGAACATTTGGGAATCATTCCTCAAACATTTTCACGACTGGGTATTAATGTGAAACAAAAAGGCGATGATATATTGATACCTAAACAAAAACAATACAAAATTGATTCCTTTCTTGATGGATCTATTCTTACTATAGCAGATGCACCTTGGCCAGGTTTAACTCCTGATTTACTTAGTGTATTACTTGTGTTGGCAACAAAAGCAGAAGGTTGTGTTCTAATACATCAGAAAATGTTTGAAAGTCGTCTATTTTTCGTGGATAAATTGATAGATATGGGTGCTAAAATTATATTGTGCGATCCACATCGAGCAACAGTTATTGGGTTAGGTAACCGATTTAAATTAAAAGGTATGACAATGACATCACCCGATATACGTGCCGGCATCTCTTTGTTAATTGCTGCAATGGGTGCAGAAGGTGAAAGTATTATTCATAATATCGAGCAAATAGACAGAGGATATGAAGATATTGACTTACGCTTAAATAGACTGGGTGCAAACATCCAACGTATAGATTCATAAAGCTGATTAATCATTTACGAACAATCAAACCCCTAAGATAGCACGCAAATAATAGCACATAACTATTGTTCATAGCAGGTAGTATTTACCCTTTTATTGCAAAAACTAAATACTTTTTTCATTACCCATTTAATTTGCAAATATATAGAAAAGCAATATATATTACTTTTTTACCTATCTGAACCAAAATAGTTGAATTCATTACTTTAAATAAAAAACACATTTCTTGTAGATCAGCATCTGACTTACCTCGAAGAAAAATCAGTATCATGGAAATTGGTGTGTGAAGTATCAATTTCTCTCATAATAAAACCGTGTAATTATATTTATACAAAATTAAAAATATAAATGATTACTTGTTTATTATACGAATATGTTTAGTGAAATAATTAAGGTTTCAACAAGCGATAACGAAATATCTTATAATATTAGTAAAATTACAAGGCTGTTTTTCGTCTGTTTTTAATAATTTAAAAATCCATTTTGCAATGAGAAAACAGTAAATTTATATTCTAATTGATAATTTCACAATCTTATTTGATGATTATTGCACGCAAAACAAGCAAAAACGAGCATTTTTATGAGAAAAGTTAAACCAATTCATAAAAATTGCGTCAAAAGCATGGTTTTCTAAAGAATGTTTCGTCTCTTTGTAATAATTATACGATAAATGTTAAACTTTTATCGAACTCATTTGTTAAAATGAAGACAAGAGACGATCTTTAAAATATTTATATAAACAAATAAGGTAAGTAAAAAAAGAGAAGTATGAAAAAGTCAACTATTTGGATGCTTGCCGGCGTTATGATTGTTGCGTTTGTAGGGTTATTATTTCTTCAAGTTAAGTATATTCAAATAACATTAGCTAGTAGGAATGAGCAATTTGATGAAACTGTAAAAAGAAGTTTGTACCAAGTTTCACGAAATTTAGAAATGGATCAGACTTTGCAATATATCGAAGAAGATATAATTGAATCGGAAAAAAAATACTCGCAGTATAACCAACCACAACAAACAGGATCACCTTCAAGCTCCATTACGAAAAGAGAAAGATGGACAAGCATTAATCCTGATGGAAGTGAGATAATTATAGATTACGATATAACAACAGAATCATCAAGTAAGCCACAACAAGGTGTTTTTATATCACCAGGGCATGGAATAAATACCATATCCAAAACTTCATATGAGTTGCAACAAGCTTTTTCAAAACGATATTTACACGAGAAGGCGCTTCAAGACGAAGTGATTCTAAAGATTATGTATCGAGCAAGCACAAAACCAATTGAAGAGCGAGTAGATTTTCGAAAATTAAATTCATATATACGCTCGGAATTATTGAGTAATGCTGGTTTAAGTGTCCCATTCAGCTTTCAAGTCGTAAATCCAAATAATCGTGTAGTTTATTCAACACCTGGGTATCCTGCTAAAAGTGACAAATCAATATACACGCAGATTTTGTTTCCAAACGATCCACCTGCCAAGCTAAATTACTTGAGGGTTTATTTCCCTACTAAAGGTGAATATGTATTTAGCGAATTATCATTTGTTATTCCGTCATTAATATTTACGGTAATTCTTTTGATAACATTTATATTTACAATTATCACACTTTTCAGACAAAAGCGTTTGTCTGAAATGAAAAATGATTTCATAAACAACATGACACATGAACTAAAAACCCCTGTGTCAACAATATCACTCGCAGCTCAGATGCTTAAAGACGCTTCTATTGCAAAATCACCTGAAGTATTTAAACATGTAACTAGTGTAATAAATGACGAAACTAAACGATTGAGCTTTCAGGTTGAGAAGGTATTACAGATGTCGCTCTTTGACAAACAACGTGCGACGTTGAAAATGAAAGAAAAAGATGCAAATGATTTAGTTGTTAGTGTAGCAAACACTCATGTATTAAAAGTGGAAAAGTTTGGTGGAACATTAGATGTTGATTTAAAAGCTGAAGAATCTACTGTAAAAATAGATGAAATGCATTTCACCAATGTATTGTTTAACTTATTGGATAATGCAATAAAATATCGGAAAGAAGATGTCCCATTGAAACTATTGATGAGTACATGGAACGAAACAGGAAAGTTATTTATTTCGATTGAAGATAACGGTATTGGTATTAAAAAAGAATATGTGAAAAAAGTATTCGAACGATTTTATCGCATTCCTACTGGGAATGTTCATGATGTAAAAGGATTTGGTTTAGGATTGGCTTATGTACACAAAATCGTAGCCGATCATGGTGGGACTATTCGCGCTGAAAGCGAATTAAGTAAAGGAACAAAGTTTATAATTAGTTTACCCTTAATAACATAAAATTGATATGGAAGAAAAATTAAAATTATTTTTATGCGAAGATGATGAGAATCTTGGCATGTTGCTTAGAGAGTATCTCCAAGCTAAAGGATATGAAACCGATCTTTTCCCTGATGGAGAAGCTGGTTTTAGAGGATTCGTAAAAACAAAGTACGACCTTTGTATTGTGGATGTAATGATGCCTAAGAAAGATGGTGTAACATTAGTAAAGGAAATCAGGACAATTAACACTGAGATTCCTGTAATCTTCTTAACCGCTAAAAACATGAAAGAAGATATTCTTGAAGGTTTTAAAGCGGGAGCTGATGATTATATTACTAAGCCATTTAGTATGGAAGAGTTGGTGCTTCGTATTGAAGCAATCATCCGCAGAGTGAAAGGTAAGAAATCTAAAGAACAACAAGTTTATAAGTTTGGAGATATGACTTTTGATACTCAAAAGCAAATACTCACTATTCGTGACATTCAAACTAAACTTACAACAAAAGAATCAGAGTTACTTACATTACTTTGCTCACACAACAACGAGATTTTGGAACGTAACCATGCATTAAAGCAAATATGGGAAGAAGATACCTATTTCAATGCTCGAAGCATGGATGTTTACATTACAAAATTGCGCAAACTATTAAGGCCAGAGCCAAATATTGAAATAATCAATATACATGGTAAAGGTTACAAATTAATTGTGCCAACAGAAGAGAGTAATGAAGGAAACGATTAAATTGTAAAAACAATTAATCCTAATTTACGAAAAGCTGCATTGAAATGCAGCTTTTCGTGTTTTAAAGCTTATTCAATCGTTTAACGCTTTACTATAATCAATAACCCAGTATTTACAGGACGATTGATTAGGTTTAAAGACTTTAAAGGGTTTCACACCTTCAAATGTTGTATAACAATTAAAAATGTAAAAGCAAAATCACATTTTTCCTAATCTAAACATCTCAATACAACACTTTTTCCTTACATTTGTAAAAAAAGAGCCAATGATACATTCAATGACCGGATACGGTAAAGCAATAGCAGAATTCCCTGAAAAGAGAATTACCGTAGAAATAAAATCTCTCAATAGTAAACAATTCGATTTATATGCTCGCATTCCCTTTGTATATAAAGAGAAAGAGATATCCCTCAGAAACGATTTATCAAAGATATTAGAACGTGGCAAAATAGAACTTTACATTAATGTAGAAGAACTGAGTATAGATTCAACCTTAAATATTGATGAGCCCAGACTAAAAAAGTATCATTCAGAAATTAAAAAAATGGCTTCATCATTAGATATTGAACAACCAACGGATTGGTTTGATTTACTTTTCAAACTGCCAGATGTATTTAAAAAAGAACCAGAACAATTGGACGAAGAGGAATGGAAGGTAGTTGAAAAAGCTATTGATAAAGCAGTTGCTCATTTGATAAGCTTTCGTCACCAAGAGGGCGAAGCCCTAAGACATGTATTAAAAGCAAATATCGATAGAATAAGAAAGCTCTCTTTGGATTTGGAGATATTTGAAGCAGAACGCATCAACAAAGTAAAAAGTCGGATAATGGATGCATTAAACGGACTCGAAAACATTTCATATGATTCTAACCGATTAGAACAGGAATTAATCTATTATATTGAGAAATTGGATGTAAATGAAGAGAAAATACGTTTAATCAATCATTTAGATTATTTTACTGAAACAATAGAATCAGATACTTCGCAAGGTAAGAAACTGGGTTTTATTGTACAGGAGATAGGTCGTGAAATTAACACCTTAGGATCCAAAGCAAACCACTCAGACATGCAACGCATTGTTGTGCAGATGAAGGATGAGCTCGAACAAGTAAAGGAACAAATATTAAACGTTTTATAAACTATACAGAAAGGATATAATGTTATGGGGAAATTGATTATAATTTCAGCACCTTCGGGTACAGGCAAATCCACAATTGTACGCTACCTTCTTGAAAAAGACCTGAAACTTCAATTTTCAATTTCGGCTACTAGCCGATTACCGCGAGGTGAAGAAAAACATGGAGTTGAATACTATTTTCTAACACCTAGCGAATTTAGAGAACGTATAAAGAAAGAAGATTTTTTAGAATACGAAGAGGTGTACGAAGATAACTTCTATGGCACACTTAAAAGTGAAGTAGACCGAATATTGGCTAATGGTAAGAATGTAGTCTTCGATGTAGATTGCGTAGGCGGATTGGCTATAAAAAAGATATATAGTAATAGAGCACTCGCAATTTTCATTATGCCACCATCGGTAGAAGAATTACGTAATCGTTTAGAAAAACGCGGAACTGATACGCCTGAAGTTATTCAAAATCGTCTTGACAAGGCAACACATGAAATGACTTTCGCCTCCCAGTTTGATGTGGTGGTGATGAATGATGATTTTGACAAAGCAAAAAGAAAAACGGTGAAGCTCATTAGGGAGTTCACAGCTAAAGATTAATTCAACTAATCAATAAAACCTATTTATGAAATTGCGCAACATACTCAACCTACTTCTCCTTTGGTTATTCCCTTTGCTATTATTTGCAGAAACACCTCAAAAGCAAACTTACACCTTTGCAAATAAAGATGATGCAGAGCCATTACAAATGGATGTGTACACCATAGCTATAGACTCAACCGAAATATTACAACAACCTTGTTTGGTGTTTGTGTTTGGCGGGGGATTTAAAGAAGGCACACGCAATGCTAAATTATACAAAGATTATTTCAATTATTTTGCAAATAAAGGATTTACCGTTGTGTCAATCGACTATCGATTGGGCATGAAAGGGGAAAAGGCTCCTTCCATGTTCAATTATAAACCGATGGAGAACTCAATTGCATTAGCTGTAGAAGATTTGTATAAAGCAACAAGTTATTTACTCAACAATGCCAATGAATTAAATATTGACACCACAAAAATAATTATAAGTGGGTCGAGTGCAGGTGCAGTAACTGTTTTGCAAGCCGATTATGAAAAGCGAAACAATTTCGAATCATCCACTGCCCTATCCACTCCTTTTCAGTATGCAGGAGTAATTGCATTTTCAGGCAGTATTTTTAGTCACAAAGGTACACCATCATATAGCATTGCTCCCGCTCCTACTTTATTATTTCATGGCAGTGCTGACAAGTTAGTACCATACAACAATAGACGTTTTTTTCACATTGGCATGTTTGGTTCGAACACATTAGCAAAAGAGTTCCGCAAAAATGGATATCCCTACCTCTTCTATTCAATGGAAGGAAACGGTCACGATGTATCGGAATATCCAATGACAGACTTTCTGCCAGAAATTGAGCAATTCATCACAGATTATGTTTTTGACAAGAAGCAGTTGCTCATCAACATTAATTATCGAGACAAGAACAGAATCCCCAAAAAATCAGATAGTCCTTCAGACTATTATAAATAGTTAGCTTTGCAACAATTCCTCAGACAATATATGTTGCCAATAGCAATGGTTATTGGTATAGTGTTTTATAAACAATTGGCTATTTTTGCTCCAGCAATCCCCTACTTGCTTTTTATAATGTTATTTATAACTTATAGTCGGGTGCTTCTACGAGACATACGACTCACAAAGTTTCATTATATTCTACTTAGTATTCAATATATTGGAAGTATACTCGTCTATCTGCTGTTTTTTAAATTCAATACAACATTGGCACAAGCCGCCATGATTTGCGTGTTGGCACCCACTGCAGCCTCAGCTCCAGTCATTACAGGTCTTTTAGGTGGAAACATATCCTCAATAGCTGCCTATTCCTTCATTAGTAATTTGTCGATAGCTCTGTTATCACCATTATTCCTTGCAGTAATTGGAGATGCATCAACCGAATCAATATCTTTCACTGCTTCAGTGTTCACCATACTCAAAAAAGTTTTCCCTGTACTTTTGTTGCCTTTCATTTTAGCATTATCATTAGAGAAAATAAGTCCAAAGCTTCACGAGAAAATACGCAAAGCTCAAATACTTTCTTTCTATTTATGGGCTATTGCCCTTACCATTGTTATTAGTCGTGTTACGATGTTCATTAGCATTCAAGACAGCACCTCACACACTTTAGAAATTGTAATTGCAGGCACAACATTGATTATTTGTTTATTCCAATTTTGGCTTGGTCGAAGGATTGGTTCAAAATTCAACAGAACTGTTTCAGGAGGGCAAGGCTTAGGGCAAAAGAATACCGTTCTTGCTATATGGCTTACTCAATCTTATCTCAACCCCTTTGCTTCGATTGGTCCAGGAGCATACGTGCTTTGGCAAAACATTGTAAACAGTTATCAACTTTGGAGAAAAAATAGAACTGTTGAAAATTAATTAGCCCAGATGCTTTCTCTCATACTGTTAAGCAATAGTTCTCATTTTACACCATACCACCTATTAATGTAATCTTTTGTATGTTTGTCAATTCGAATGAGTTTCGATTTTTGAATATAATATACACACCCGTTTTAGTTTATCACAATCAACACTTTCATTTATGAATTACTCCGATAGCTATTCAGCATTAAAAAATCTTTTCACATCCTCAGAAACAAAAAAAGAGTTTGACACAATTGAGTTACTCGACTTAGCATTCAACTCTACATCATTTGGCATTTTGCCAGGTATTGAAGAATATAAATACGATATTCACAATGTTGCATCTAAAGAAAAGCTTTCCTATTATTCAGAGAACGGAATAACTGATAACAATGTACATATCAAAGATATTTTTGTGAAAGAGAATCAAAGCTTCATTTATCAAATAATGAAACCAAAGGGAATAGAAAAAGCCAAGAAAGTTGTTTTTCTTTTCCATGGTTTCAACGAAAGAGATTGGAGCAAATATCTGCCTTGGGCTAAAGCTATTTGTGATGGCACAGGAAGTACTGTAGTTTTGTTCCCAATTGCATTTCACATGCAGCGAGCACCTAAAGAGTGGGGCGATACCAGAGATATGTACAGACTGAGTGAACTCAGAAAGGAGAAGTTTCCTAACATAGTCAACTCCAGCCTAACTAACGTAGCAATAAGCATGAGGCTGCATGCTATGCCACAACGAGTTATATGGTCGGGACAGCAAACTTATAACGACGTGTTACAACTAATTACTGATATCAAAAAAGGCAATAACAAGCATATTGACAAAAACTTCCAATTCAACATCTTCGCCTTTTCCGTTGGTGGCTTTCTTGCTCAAGTACTGAAGTTGACCAACTACAACAACTACTTCGAAAATACAAGAGTTTGCTTATTTTGCAGCGGTGCCACATTCAACCATCAAGCTCCAGTGTCAAAGTTCATTCTTGACAGCGAGGCAGATGAGGCTATTCACTCTTATTTGGTGAAACATTTTGATGAGATGGTAGAGAAAGACGATGTGTTGCATCATTACATAAAAGATAATTTGGAGGGACGAATATTTAACGCCATGCTCGACTATCAGAAAATGAGAAAGTTTCGCGAGAAGCTATTAAAAGAATACGAAGACCAGTTTTATGCCATATCGCTTACCCAAGACGATATTGTTCCTCCATACGAAATAATGAATACCTTGAAGGGTGCTGAACGCAACATAAATATCGCAATTGATGAAATGGATTTTGAATACGTGTATATACACGAAAACCCATTCCCTGTCTTTGGAGTGGATTCTAAGAAAGTAGATAAAAGTTTTGAAAAAATGTTTGAGAAGGTGAGTGCTTTTTATAACCAAAAGTAATTATGGAATAGCAGAGAATACTCTTGAAGAACAATACCAGAAGCATCTTCCTTTTCATATCAATAGTTTCTCACGTTTAAGAGAACAGTATCCCAGAATATTTTGTATTTTTGTGTAACACATAAAACAAATGAGGATAAATATTAGTGTGATTCACGATTAACTAACACATTCACTTTCTTCATTTCACGAACATTACATACATTGTATTATGAATTACTCAGAAAGTTACGCCGAACTAAAAAAACTATTCGCATCGTCGGAAACAAAAAGAGAGTATGACACAATTGAATTGCACGATTTAAAGTTTGAGTCTGCTTCATGTGCTATCTTGCCAGGAATTGAAGAGTATACATGCGATATTCACAATGTAACTTTTAAAGAAGAGTTTTCTTTTTATACCGAAATTGGAACAATAGACAAAGACGTTCATATCAAAGATATATATGTAGAAGAAAACAAAGGTTTCAACTATCAAATTATAAAACCAAAGGGTACAAACAAAGTTAAGAAAGCCGCTTTCCTGTTTCATGGCTTCAACGAAAAAGACTGGAGCAAGTATTTACCTTGGGCAAAAGCCATTTGCGATGGTACAGGAAGCGCAGTAATTTTGTTCCCAATTGCATTTCATATGCAACGTGCACCAAAGCATTGGAGCAACTTAAGAGAAATGTATAGACTGAGCGAACATCGAAAAGAAAAATTCCCCAATATTGTTCATTCTACTTTATCTAACGTTGCCATAAGTATGAGATTGCACACCATGCCTCAACGATTTATATGGTCGGGATTGCAAACATATTACGATGTAATACAACTAATTACTGATATCAAAAAAGATAATAACAAACACATAGACAAAGATTTTCAATTCGACATCTTTGCCTATTCAATTGGAGGCTTTCTTGCACAAATATTAAAGCTCGCTAATTATAACAACTACTTCGAGAACTCAAAAGTATGTTTGTTTTGCACTGGAGCTACGTTTAACAGATTATCGGCAGTTTCAAAATTCATTTTAGACAGTGAAGCCAATGTTGCACTCTACTCTTATTTGGTAGAGCATTTCGATAAAATGCTTGAAAGAGACAATGTGCTACATCATTATATTAAGGAAGACCATCTGGAAGGAAAAATATTCTCATCAATGTTAGATTATCAGAAGATGAGAGAGTTTCGTGAAGGGTTATTGAAAAAGTATGAACACCAGATTTATGCCATATCCCTCACCAAAGATGAAGTTATCCCTGCATTCGAAATAATGAACACACTGAAAGGTGCCTATCGCAAGATTAATATCCGGATGGATGAGATGGATTTTGAATACGATTACATACACGAAAATCCATTTCCTTCAAAAACAGTAGATCCAAATAAAGTGGATGAGAGTTTTAAAAAAGTATTTGAAAAAGTGTGTGAGTTTTTTAATAAGTAGACTGCCATTTTATAAATAATAAAAGAAAAAGAGAATGAAACTAAATCATATAGCACTACATATCCAAAACAAAGAAGAATTGATAGACTTTTATCAAAACATCCTTGGTTTTAAATTAGAGTATCAATATAAAATTGACTCAACACTTGCATCCACCATTTTTGACATTGAAGAACAAACAGAGATATTCAGATATAGTAAAGATAACCTGCATCTTGAATTATTTGTTGCAACCAACAAAACGATATTGGGCTTTGCTCATGTTGGCATGGATGTAGAAGATAGAGAAGTGATTATTGGAAAGTGCCATAAAGCAGGATATCAAATAACAAGGGTAGAGCGTACTGAAAAGCAGGACCTCGTTTTTGTTAGTGATAAAGCAGGAAATAAATTTGAACTAAAAAACTTGTAATTATGTATAAATATCTTTTTGGACCCGTTCCATCACGCCGGTTAGGTATGTCTTTGGGAATAGACTTAGTTCCCAAAAAAGTATGTTCGCTAAACTGTGTTTATTGTGAGGTGGGCGAAACCACTAAACTTACGCTGGACAGAATGGAGTATGTGAAGTACGATGAAATTGTTGCTGAGCTAAAACAGTTCATGAGCACTGATCCAAAAGTGGACTACATGACCTTTTCGGGATATGGTGAACCCACGTTGAACAGCCGTTTGGGCGATGTATTACAATTCATCAAACAACATTACCCCGACGTGAAGACAGCCATTATTACTAACGGAACGTTACTTACCGATAAAAGTGTTAGAAGCGAATTGTTAGATGCTGATGTTATTCTTCCCTCGCTTGATGCAGCAAGCCAATCTGTATTTGAAAAAATTAACCGCCCCAATCCAGCCCTCACTGCTGACAGCTACATTAACGATTTAATTGATTTTAGAAAAGAATATAAAGGAAAGATATGGTTGGAAGTATTTTTACTAAAAGGATACAACGACTCACCCGAGGAGTTGGAATTAATGAAACAGGCAATCCTGAAAATTAACCCCGATAGTGTACAATTAAATACGTTAGACCGTCCAGGAACGATTTCAGGCTTGGTTGCATTAACAAACGCCGAGCTACAAAAGGTTGTTGACAATTGGAGCTTACCAAATATAGAGATTATTGCACCACCAACCGATCGCACAAAAATGGAATCGTACAACACCGATATTGAGGGAACTATTTTGAATACAATTGCACGGAGACCATGCACATTGGATGATTTAAATAAGATTTTAGGTATACATGTCAACGAAATTAATAAATACCTTGGCGCATTGGAGTTGAATAATAAAATTAAAACAACTACTCTTGATCGTGGAGTCTTCTATGAACTAATTGATAGATAAAGCAAGTTGCTTTGAAATAAAAGGATATAAAAAAAACATCTTGCTTTGAGATAAATACTTCAAAGCAAGATGCCATCTTTAAAAATTAGCACTCCTTTAAACTGCCTTTTCGATACGCCTCTAATGCTTGCTTAAGCGTTAAGTCTTGCGCACCTACAAATATTTTCATATTCATCTTTTCCAATGCTTTTGCTGCATTATCGCCTGGTCCATTTCCTGTAATTAGAATATCAGGGCTGAGTTCAAATATTTTCTGTGATGTGGCAGTTCCTGCTCCGTGAGCTTCGTTTTTTACTGCACTGTTATCAATTACTGACAACTCATCTGATGAGTCGTCATAAATTACAATGTATTCCGTTCTGCCAAATCGTGGGTCAATCATTGCATCCCAATCTTTACCGGCAGCTGTAAAAGCTATTTTCATTTCTCTCTATTATTTTGATTAGTTAATTGTTTTATTTTCTCCCAAGTCTGTTCCAACAAACTGGTTAAGTTTTGATTTTCATATTCTACAATGGTTTGACCCAATGTCATTGCTTTGGTAAAATTCTCGTCGTAAGGTAAGTCTATTAAGTGCTCAATACCTTCATCCATCAAAAAGCGTTTTATTTCGGCTTGTTTATCACTATTTACATCTGCTTTATTAATAATGCAGCCTGCCTTGATGTTAAACTTCTTCACCAATTCATACACACGCTTCAAATCGTGAAGTCCCGACACAGAAGGCTCCGTTACCAACACAACAAAGCTTGCACCCGAAAGTGATGAAACCACTGGACAACCAACCCCTGGTGAACCATCAACTAAAATGTAATCTTTCTTATTTTTAAGTGCAAGCACTTTTGCTTCATCTTTAACTTTGGCTACCAGTTTACCCGAATTGTCTGCACCAATGCCTAAACGGGCATGAACCATTTGCCCCCCTGTCTTAACGTTAGAAACAAACAATTGTCCAACCAATAGATCATTGTTTATGATGGTTTCGGTGGGACATACCCTTGCACAATATCCACATCCCTCACAGTCTAAAGGGCTAATAACATATTGCTCATTATGAAGCGAAATAGCGTCAAACCTACACACATCCTGACACAAACCACAACTTGTACAATTGCTCTGATTGATATAAGCAACCTCACCACTGTAAAAGTCTTCAGCAACTTCAAAGTCAGGTTGCATCAGCAAATGCATATCAGCTGCGTCCACATCACAGTCGGCAAGCACAACATCTTTTGCACCCATTATGCCAAACGAAGCTGTGAGTGAAGTTTTACCTGTACCACCTTTGCCCGAAATAACAACAATTTCTTTCATATACGTTCTCCTTCCTTTATGGATAAACAATGTTCCAAAATATTGCTCAATGCTGTTTTTACTTCCGGAAACGAAGGATATATAAGGTGCCCTTCAGAATAGAGTTCTGCAATTTGTCGGCTGTTGGGTATTTTGGCCAATATATCAATACCCTCTGCCTTGCAATAGTTGATTACCTCATCATTACCAATTCCGTAACGATTAATAACCACCCCAAAAGATTTTTTAAGTTCATGCATTGTTTCAATGGCCAACTTCAAATCATGAAAACCAAAAGGAGTTGGCTCCGTAACCAAAATAACATAATCAGCATCTTTAGTTGCCTCCATCACGGGACAAGATGTTCCAGGAGGTGAATCAAAAATGGCAAGTGATACATTCGGGTATTTCTCAGCAACATATTTTTTGGTCTTAGCAATGCTTGATACTGCTTGCTCTTCACCAATATTGAGACGACTTTCTACATAATGGAGTTTGCCCAACTTATAGTCACGCAACTTCCCAATTTGAGTTGGCTCCATCGGCAATGCATTCACCGGACACAGTTCAGAACAAGCATAACAGCTATGACACAATTTAGGATAAACCAATATGGAAGTGCCCAATTGAATAATTGCATTAAAGTTGCACACCTCTTGACAAAGTCCACAAAGCGTGCAAAGACTTTCATCCCAATTGGGAGTCATATTATGGTTGTCTTCCTCGTGAACCAATGTGCCATTGAAAAACAAACCCGAGTTGGGCTCTTCAACATCCAAATCAACCAACACCACCTCTTCACGTTCGGCAATTAAAGCAGCAAGATTTGTTGACAACGTAGTTTTTCCTGTCCCCCCCTTGCCACTGGCAATTGCAATTTTAAATGTTTGTTGGTTAGTCATATTTTTTTAAATCTCTGAAATAATTTGATTGATTTAATGTCCGCCACAACTGTGGTCATGGTCATGACTGCAGTAGTTGGCACTCAGCGTTAATTCATCAGCAAGAAACTTGTTTACCAAATTGGTAGGCGTGTCTACAGGTGCACCCACAAAAGCATTTACTCCAACTTCGTTAAATAAGCTAATAGCTTTACCTCCCATGCCTCCAGCAATTACGTCGGTAGCACCATTGGCAGCAACCCATTTTGGGAAAGAGCCCGGTGTGTGTTCGGGTGGATCCATAGTTGTAATTCCTGTGATGGTGCTGTTCTCAACATCCACAAAAGCGAATGCTTGGCAATGTCCAAAGTGTTCCGACAACATATCGTTGACCATAGGAATTGCAATTCTTTTTTTTGTCATAGTTAATTGGTTTTATTTTATGATATAAAAAAACCCTGTGCGCAATAATTCTATAAAATTATGTGTAAACACAGGGCTTGTGTTGTTTGTATTATAAAGTCCACTCCAGAAAAGTCAATTTCACTCATTCCCGCTCCTAAATTCCTTAAAGAGAACTTTAACAGAATACTGATTATTAGGCTTTTCCCTTGAGGGACACAAGGCAGAAAAAGACTAATTAGAAGTCGTTACGAAATCTACGACCCATTCCACGACCATCGCCGCCACCGCTTCGTCCCATTCCGCGCCCCCCACGATTTTGACCCAAGCCGTTGCCCATACCTCTTCCACGACCTCTTCCGAAGAATCGTCCAAAGAAATTATCATTGGATGGATTTTCTATGTTCTCATTCTCTTGACTTGTTTGATTTCTGCGTGCTGTGCCATAATTGCTACAGCGACCCATTTTGCGTCCTGTCATGGGACCTTCGCCCATAGGACCTTTTTGATTAAAATTTGGCATTATACCCTCCTATTTTAAAAAGTGATTAATATTATTTCATACCGGCATTCCACCGTTTACCTCGGCCTTTCTCGGCACAGGAATTTCGTTTTTTACCCATTCCCTTACCCAGTTTTGCTAGTTTTTCTTCATCCGAAGCAGCACCACACTGCCCCAGTCCTCGTCCTGTTCCTTTGCCCTTTCCTTCGGGACCCGTTCCATCTAGTTTTGGCATTATTTATTTCCTCCTATTATTAAGTAATTCAACGATGTCACTAATTTTCTTTTGGGAATCTTTTATCACCACCATTTGTATATGCATACTATCTAACATTGGTTTAATTTTTTGCCCAAAATCGCCCGATACTATCATCGACACATTGCGCAACGAAACCAATTCTACTGCAACCCTACCGACATGTTCTTCCATGTCCCGATTGGTGTTGGGAATAAATTCCATTCCCCCACTCTCAGTATCAATTATAATGAACCAAGCACAACGCCCAAAGCTAGAATCTATATTCGAGTCGAGTGTATTACCAGTTGAAGCTATTGCTACTTTCATATTCCTTTCATTTTACGACCTCGTCTTCCTGGGCCACCTTTTCGTTTCATAAAGTGTCCACACTCTGGACAAACCTCTTCTTTACAAGGTACTCCTGATTGATGAATTTGCTCATATTGACATTGAGAACATATACATTTATCTCTTTCGTTCTGCATTTGATTATTTTCTTCAGGAAAATCAAATTCAGAAATTTCTTTGCTACCGCACAATGGGCACTCTTCAATTGGCAATTGCTTATGTGGATGACTAAAGTAGCATTCACACGCATTGCATTGATGCCAATCGCTATCGAAATAAACTTTACCACCTTCAATAGTCATCTGCCTTCCTTCGACAAAAGCAGTTGCTACTTTTTGTAATGCTGCCGCATAAATACGAGTAAAGGTAGGACGAGAAACATTCATCATCAATGAAGCTTGATGATGATTGAGTCCATCATAGTCGCGCAACCTCAAAGCTTCATATTCTTCAAACAATAAATTGACAGACCCTTTCGATGACTTCATCTCTGGATCTATTCCAAACGGTTTGAAACCCTTTATGGAAGGGGGGTTTAAAATTTTACGTGGTCTTCTTATGCGTGCGGACATGTTCATTTTTGCTTAATGTTCACGACAAAGGTAATGAACTATTGCTCACTAAGCAAATATTATTTGCTTCTTTACAAAGAATATAGGGTAAACTGAAAAAATTAACCAAATGCATCGCATAAGAATCAATTGAAAACAAAAAATGCGTTCATAACCAAAACCGAAAGGTGTTAAAGTGCACAAACTTCACTTAAAGCTACCTCCCGATCCTCCTTATGCAAACATTGTTTGTTTATTGCAAATGCTTTTACCCTCCCTGTCAAATTTCTTTAGCTTGAGGCAATGACTTAAGGTGTTAAGTTTACTTTCTTTATAAAAGCATGAGCAGAAACCACAAAAAGTAAACAATCTTCACTTCCACATACTTTTTCCAGTCCACATTATAATTTTAATTATATGATTTTACTTTTCTAGGCTTAGGATTATCATTTTATTGATAGATTATACTATTCCAACTACTTCTTCATCTTTTTATCATAGGATTTTGCTATTCTTAATCTATCATCAAGAATTTGCAACTAGATTTTACTCAGATAGTATTATATTATAAATTTTACGATAGGAAATTGTTATTCTTGTTATTAATTGATGTTTTAGAATTAGGAATATTATAATCCTATGATAAATTCTAATTCATAGTATAGGATTTTAGTTTTCTAGTTATATAATTTAAATAGCAGCTACAGAATAATTAATTTCAATAACATTTTATACTTTTAGGGGTGAGATTTGTCTCTGGAAGCATACTTTATTGCTTTCTTGCACTTCATTCAAAGTTTATTGTTAAGTTTGTTAATTATTCGTGCTTTAAGCTATAGCTCATGGTATAAAAAAGGAACATGAAGCATATAAAGATTACACAGAAACTTAGAAAAATGACTTGAAGTAGTGTTGTACATCTACAGAAGTGTAGTTTGTAAACAAATAGCATCTTCGGATGGAGTTGAAAGCACTTTTTTTATCAAAGACTCAAAGCTAAGTGTATTCTGGCAAAAACTTAATATAATTACAATCTAAACATAGAATGACATGCAAGTAAGGAAAATTAGTTTATCTCACCTACAAAAAGCAGACATGCCAGTAATAATGGACAACATTATTAACGTACTGAAAGAACATGATGTTGAAAAACTTCATCTCGACTTTATGTTGCAGGTACTTGAAAAAAACCGTTTACAACTTTCCACCACAGAGGCTTTGTATGTGCCACTACAATTGACACCTGAAGTGGCAGAATGGCACAATCAAAGAATAAAATTAGCAGGATCTATTTCTATTCAAATGAGGGGGATTGCGCAAGCTAATTTAGAGAACCGAAGTGAAGAAATAAAAATAGCGCAAGAGGTGGTAAAACTCTATTTATCGCGTTTAAGAAAGAAGAACAAACAAGAAGCTGAATCGTTGATAGCGAGTGTTTTGAATGCAGTCGATAAAGTTCCACATGTGAATGATGCTTTTACCAAAATTGGCTTGATGCCGTATGTTAACGAGCTACGCAATGCAAACCAAACGCACAACTCACTCTATATTGAGAGAAACGCTGAGCATTCAAAAAGACAAAGAGGAAGCCAAAACAAAGCAATTATAAGAGAAGCCCAGGCAGCAATGCGTACTCTTTTTGAACAAATTGATGTGGCTAACAGAACGTATCCTGAATTGAATTATGATCCTTTGATATTGCGACTCAATGCCGTACTTGTTAGGTTTACAAACTCAATAAAAACACGATTGACCTATAATAAGAAAAGGGCTGAGAAAGCACGACAAGAAAAGAATGCAGATAAAACTGAAATGCAGTTGATGTGTGTGGATAAAAAGCCGACGGGGGGTGATGATTGTTGAGAAGAAAGATGATAAGGATTTGGAGAAATTGATGTAAAAGGTCACCTGTTTGTGACCTTTTTCTAAAATAGCATACTGTTCACTTCACACGAGCTGTTTTAAAAAACCTAGTATGTAAAGCATATAGGAATTCAAAAGATAGTGGGTTTCGATAAGGTACGAGAATAATACATAGCCTAAGAACAGGTGTCTTTATTACCTATCTACTTTCAGTTTATTACACCAACCGATTGCGTAAGCAAAACCTCCTTATGTGAAGGCAAATTCAACAATTTGGCCAGCACATCTTTATCATACCACCCCCTTGCTACTGCACCTAGACCTTCGGAAGCAGCAAATAGATAAATATTTTGAGCAACAAAGCCACAATCTGTGTAAGCATATTCTCGACTAGAAGCTTTATTCATATCGGCAACAAATATAATATTTGCTGATGCATTGGCAACAAAGTCTTGGTTTCCTGTCGAGTCTCTGTGATCTCCGCTTTTTATGAGTTTCAACACATTGTTTTTTGCATCGTATAGATAAAC
>JAQVZQ010000019.1 GCA_028708095.1 Dysgonamonadaceae bacterium | reverse complement strand
TGTCTTAATTTTTTATTTTCGTAATACTAAGATAAGACATTTAGGGCTGATTTCCTCGTTTGGAAATCAGCCCTTTTACTTTCTGATTATTCGCATCAAAAAAACTTTTAGCGGACACTAATAATTTAAATTAAAAAGTTACATGAGAAGTTTTTTATATGTGCGATTTTTCAAATCTTTAATGCATAAAAAAAGTGTCCAAATATATATCTGGACACTTTTTTGCATAAGATTATAATAGTTTTTATAACGAAAAGTTGTCAAGATGTGATTAGAAGAATTGCTAACAACTAACGTATTAGTGAAAACAGATGTGTTTTTACTGAGTTAGTAAGGATTATTCGTATTCATTTTTTATTATCTTTGCCATTTATATTGTACACAATCAAAAACCAAGTTTTATGATAACTATCACAATCATCATTCTAACCTCCCTCATTTCTTATCAAGCATTTAGAGATCATGGACTGGCTGACAGACTTATATTTCAACCTGCAGTAGTGAGAGATGGGGAATGGTTCAGACTTCTTTCTTATGGTCTGTTGCATGCCGATGTTATGCATCTGCTATTCAATATGTTTACTTTCTATCTATTTGGAAGTTACATTGAAACTATTTTCAAACTTCATATGGGGCCTAAAGTTGGTACGTTAGCTTTCTTGCTTTTATATATTGGAGGATTGTTCTTTTCAATACTCCCTACCTACTTCAAAGAAAAAAACAATTACTATTATAAAGGACTGGGAGCATCGGGGGCCGTTTCGGCAGTTGTTTTTGCTTATATACTCATCAACCCAATGAATTTTATGGGTATAATGTTTATTCCTATTATGCTACCAGCATTTTTATTTGGTTTTCTGTTTGTTTTTATTTCAATCTATCTCGAAAAGAAAGAAGTGGGTGGCATCAACCATTCAGCACATATAACAGGCGGACTGTTTGGTTTAACCTTTACTGCAGTAATCTTCTTGGCAGTAAGTAATGTCAACTTGTTATTAGAGTTTGTATATAAAGTGCAAATCAGGTCGATAGGAGATCTATTTCACTTTGGATTTTAAGGAGAATAGCTTATGGACATTTAAAAAGCAGAGCGAAACAATCACCTAATTCTTTAACTTATATCCCAATCTTTCAAACTTCTCTTTGTAGTTGTATAATGATCCGTCAAGAGCTAATATATAAGGAGTAAACTTCTCTTCCATTTTATCTAAAAACACTTTTGGGTCGTGTTGCTGAGCACGGAGTTGTTTATTTAATTCTCGGGCTTTTGATACGTTCGCCCTATTCTTACCCGCCAAATCATCAATAGCATTATAAATATCGCCATACACTCTACTAAGGTCAGACATCACATCGGTTATAACACCTTGGTGGTCGCCTAATACGTGAATTGAATATAAAACTGTTACAAATGCATTTAGCTGTCTTCTCTGATTTTGTGAAATAGAGCCTAACGACTTATACCCAAATATCTCGGCTGCACAGTTCATTAAATATCTATTTCGTCTTCTCACATCTGATATAAGACACTCCCAAAACTCCTCCACATCACTTTCATCTATTATCCCATTTTCAATGTTTCTGTTTACTGCTTCTACAAGAGGTGAGAATTTTTTTGGATCTGTATTAAATCCCCAATGATACCATATACGGTGATTGCCAAATTTCATTTTATTGAACTTGGGATGATTTGCAATTGGATTCGGCTTGCCTGTGTTTATATCATTCGGTTTATCTAAATATTCATTAACTAAAGAATAAAAGTCTATCACTTTTTTATTACTAACACAGTCAACAAAAGGGTATATCCTTTTCATGTCAAACGCATGTTCTTTGCCACTAAGTGCAAAAGTGATGGTTGGAGCAAGCACAAAAAAAATAATAAAGAGTTGTTTTTTCATAGTTAACTTAGAGTATTTTATAAAAACAGGCCCACATTAAGTTCAAGTATAAAGATAAATAAGATACTGCATCATTTGTTTTTGAAATCCAATTAGCATATCCGTACCATTGAAAGATAAGCTATGAAGGATATGTATATACAAAGCTACAAAATGTTTTTACTAAAAGATGCTATTTTTGAAGCATATGATGGGTTAAAAGCTTTAAGATTATTTATTTTCATGCAGACACTTTAATATAACTATCTTTCCTATTTAAGGACTATTTTTCAGTTTTTTCCTTTATCTTTGCACAATCAATTGCTTAATTTATAAGCATTGAGAATATATATTTTTCTAATCAGCAAATAAGAAGAATGCATACACTCCGATACAAATTATTTAATTCATTTTAAACACTATATTAAATGAAACAACTCACTATTTTATGCTTATCAATTATGCTAATGCTTTCTTGTTCTCCCAACAAGGATTCTGTTGAAAAAGGTGCTATATTTTACACAGAATATGATACACCATATGGAATGCCCCCATTCGAAAAAATAACCAATGATGACTTTAAGCCCGCTTTCGAAAAAGGTATTAAACAGCAAACAGAAGAAATTGATTCTATTACCAACAACTCGGAAGCTCCTACTTTCGAAAATACAATTGTAGCCCTTGACAATAGTGGCTCTATATTGACACGTGTGTCACGTCTGTTTTATGGATTGAAAGGCGCAGAGAACAATGACACTATTCAGGCTATTGCCGAAGAGATGTCGCCCATAATGTCAGAACATAGCGATAATATTTACTTAAACGATAAACTATTTAAAAGAATAAACAGTTTGCATAAAGACTCAGCCAATCTGGGTTTAAATACTGAGCAGTATCGTTTGTTGGATATGTATTACAAAAACTTTGTTCGCTCGGGAATCATGTTAAATGACGAACAAAAAGATGAGCTAAGAGAAATAAACAAAGAATTGTCAGGACTTACACTTGCGTTTGGTAACAATCTTTTAAAAGAGACCAACTCATTCACTTTAGTTGTAGACAACGAAGACGACTTAGCTGGTCTGCCTCAAGGAGTAGTGTCTGCAGCTTCCGAAACTGCTAAAGCAAATGACCAAGAGGGCAAGTGGGTTTTCACACTTCACAAACCAAGTTGGTTGCCATTCCTACAATATGCTGACAATCGTGATCTACGTGAAAAACTATATAAAGCAATGTACACACGTGGAGACAATGACAATGAGTTTGACAATAAGAAAATCATAAACAAAATTGTAAACTTACGCATTAGAAAAGCTAATATGTTGGGCTACGCTACTCATGCCGACTTTGTGATGGAAGAGCGCATGGCAAAAACTCCTGACAATGTGTACAAATTATTGAATGAAGTTTGGGAATATGCAGTACCACAAGCTAAGAAAGAAGCAGCCGAATTGCAAACCATTATTGATGCAGAAGGTGGCAACTTTAAACTAGAATCGTGGGATTGGTGGTATTATACAGAGAAACTAAGAGAACAAAAATATGCTCTGAATGAGGAAGAATTGAAACCCTACTTCAGAATGGAAAATGTGAGAGAAGGTGTTTTTGCAACTGCAAACAAATTATATGGTTTAAACTTTGATAAATTGCAAAACGTACCCGTATATCATCCCGAAGTAGAAGCTTATGAAGTGACTGATAAAGATGGATCGCACATAGCGATATTTTATACTGATTACTTCCCACGAGCAGGCAAAAATGCAGGTGCTTGGATGAGTAGCTTTAGGGGACAGCGCATGGAGAATGGAAGTAATATCCGTCCATTGATTTATAACGTAGGCAACTTTACACGTTCTACGCCTGATGCTCCTTCCTTATTGACATTAGATGAAGTAGAAACTCTTTTCCACGAATTTGGTCATGCTCTACACGGAATGTTATCCAACGTAACGTATAGTGGACTTTCTGGAACAAGTGTTCCACGCGACTTCGTAGAATTGCCTTCACAAGTTATGGAACATTGGGCGTTTCACCCCGAAGTATTGAAGTTATATGCAAAGCATTACGAAACAGGTGAAGTAATCCCAGATGAGTTAATAGAAAAAATGGATGCAGCATCTAAATTTAATATGGGTTTTGCTACAACAGAATTTGTAGCTGCTGCATTACTAGATATGGACTACCATACACAAACAGAACAAAGAGAATTTGATGTTCGTGATTTCGAAATAAAGTCGATGCAAAAGATTGGACTAATCGACGAAATCATTCCTCGCTATCGCAGCACGTATTTTTCACACATATTTAGTGGCGGTTATTCTGCTGGATACTATAGCTATTTGTGGTCGGAAGTATTGGATGCAGATGCTTTTCAACCATTTGTAGAGAAAGGTATATTTGACCAAGAGTCAGCTGAATCATTCAGAGAAAATGTTCTTTCGAAAGGAAACTCTGACGACCCAATGACACTTTACAAAAAGTATAGAGGAGCAGAACCAAATCCCATCTATTTACTTAAGAACCGAGGTTTTGTAAATTAATAAAACCGAAACAATTAGTTAAAAGCTGAAAGATAACTGTCGCTGACAAAAAAACTTGCGTGTATACTCTTATAAAAGACAAAAAAAGTTTATATTTGCAAGCGAAAAAATGGGAGGCATGAATAATGCCTCTATTTTTAATAAGACACACAAGCATTCATTTAAAAATTAAAACAATAATAAAAAAGCAAAATTGTAATGTTAAACAAAGGATTCATTAAAATCTTCGCTTCTTTACTTGGGCTAATCTGTTTGTATTACCTATCATTTTCTGTGGTAAGTAATCATTATAACAAGAAAGCAGAAGTATATGCTGATGGAGATTTAAACCTAAAAACTGAATATCTTGATTCACTATCAACCGAAAAGGTTTACTTAGGTTATACGTTAAAACAAATTCGCGAAAAAGAAATTGGTTTAGGACTCGACCTAAAAGGCGGTATGAACGTAATTCTTGAGATTGATGCAAGGGGAGTTATAGGCTCATTGGCAAATACCGATGACCCACAATTCAATCAAGCACTACGTGAAGCAGTTATTGAAAACAGAAAAGGAAGTTCGCAAGATTTCATATCTATTTTCCAACAAAAATATCAATCGATTGATCCCAATGCAAAGTTGGCTAATATATTTAGCATTACAATGAGCGACCGAGTAGCCCCTGGCGATTCAAATGATAAAGTAGTTGCTGAACTGCGCAAAGAGTTGGTTAGTGCGGCTGATAACTCTTTTAATGTATTACGCACGCGTATTGACCGATTTGGTGTAGTTGCTCCTAATATTCAAAAGTTAGACAGGGCAGATAGAATTTTAATAGAACTACCAGGCATTAAAGAGCCTGAACGTGTTCGTAAACTTCTACAAGGAAGTGCCAATCTTGAGTTTTGGAAAACCTATAATGTAAACGAATTACTTAACGGGTTTAATGAAATTAATGCACGCACTACAGCCTATGTAGCATCTCAACAATCAGTGGCTAGTTCCTCAGATGAAGTTTCAACTGATTCGTTAATAGATGACTCATTACTTCTTGTAAAAGAAGAAGTTGACCAGTTAGGCACAAAAGATATCAAGATCACAAAAAGCTTCACACAGTATTTTGCAGAACCCTATTTTGCAATGGGTGGTGGTTCGGGTTCAATTGTAGGTACAGCATCTAAAAATGATACTGCTCAAATCAACTACATGTTGGATAAATATAAAGACTCATTTGCGGGAGATGTAAGATTTAAATGGGGTTTTAAATCGATAGACGCTCGTGAAACTTACTTCCAATTATTTGCACTGAGAGGCGACGGTTCTAAACGTGGACCTGCTCTTGATGGAGACGTAGTAGTTTCAGCTCGAGCAGACGCAGGACAACGTGGATCGGCTTGGGAAGTGAGCATGCAAATGAATTCAACTGGTTCTAGTAGATGGGCAACTATTACAGGAACCGAAAAAGGACGTGCTATTGCAATTGTGTTAGATGGATATGTTTATTCAGCTCCAAATGTGAATGATAAAATTGAAGGAGGACGTTCATCCATTACAGGAAACTTTACTCCTGAAGAAGCAAGAGACTTAGAGAATACTCTTAAGTCGGGTAAAATGAAAGCTGGCGTAAGAATCGTTCAAGAAGATATTGTTGGACCTTCACTTGGTCAGGAAGCTATTAATGCAGGATTCATCTCTTTTATTCTCGCATTGGTAGTATTATTTGCCTTCGTTTATATGCTCTATGGATTGATTCCAGGAACCATAGTAAATGTAGCTTTGCTACTTAACTTCTTCTTTATACTTGGTGCATTGTCTGCATTTCAAGCAGTACTTACATTGCCAGGTATTGCAGGTATGATATTGTCGTTGGGTATGGCAGTGGACGCAAACGTTCTTATCAACGAACGTATTAAAGAAGAGTTGGCTGCGGGTAAAACATTGCGAAATGCTGTTCAAGATGGATACAAGAATGCATTCTCTGCTATTTTTGACTCTAACTTAACAACAGTTATTACAGCCGTTGTTCTGGTTTATTTTGGTACAGGACCCATTAAAGGATTTGCCATTACATTGATTATTGGTATTCTATCGTCATTCCTTACTGCTGTTTTCTTAACACGTTTGGTTTACGAAGCGCAATTTGCAAAAGGTAAATGGCAAAATCTCACCTTCACTACACGTGTATCTGAAAATTTCTTGACTAATCCGCAATATAAAATCCTAGAAGTTAGAAAAAAATCTTTCATGATTGTCGGTGGTTTTATATTGGTAGGTATTATATCATTATCTACACTTCAGTTAAACAGAGGTATTGACTTTACTGGTGGTAGAAACTACGTGGTAAGATTTGATGAACCAGTTAAGACAAGTGATATTCAAGAAGACCTTTCTACAGCATTTGGAGAAAATGTTAGGGTAATTACTATTGGTTCTAGCAACCAAGTGCGTATCTCAACCAATTATATGATTGATAGTGATGACCCAAACATTGAAGATAAGATACAAGCACTTCTTGGTGAGGGACTAAAAAATTATATGACACCAGGCACAACAATTGATGATCATATTCAAAGCTCACAAACAGTTGGCCCAAGTGTTGCAAAAGACATTGTACAGGGTGCTTTCTGGGCATTGCTTATCGCTCTTGTCTTTATGGCAATTTATATTTTAGCACGATTCCGCAACTGGACATATTCAGTTGGAACCATTGCAGCGATTTCAATTGACGCATTTGCGGTAATTGCACTCTACTCTTTGCTCTACAAGATAATGCCATTCTCCATGGAGATTGACCAAACTTTTGTTGCGGCAATACTAACTGTGATTGGATACTCTATAAATGATAAAGTTGTCGTATTTGACCGTGTAAGGGAATACAGACATCTATATCCAAAACGCAATCTATTTGCTGTAATAAACGATTCGTTGAATGCTACATTGGCTAGAACAATTAACACCAGTGTGAGTACAATACTTGTTATTCTTATGATCTTCTTCTTTGGTGGAGATGCAATCAGAAGTTTTGTATTTGCTATGTTAATTGGTATTGTTGTAGGAACTTTAACGAGTTTATTTATTGCTGCACCAATTGCTTATAACATGATGACACGAAAAGATAATGCGGAAGTAGTAAAAAAATAACAAAGACACTTTTCTTTTCCCAGAATAGTTTTTACTAGTACTAAATATTGAAAACGGATTGCAATTTAATTTGCAGTCCGTTTTTTTTATTGCCTTATAAGTACTTTTAGTGATCGAAAGTCAGGATCAACGGCAAAATTTTATGTCTAACTAAAATTTCTGTTCAACCCGATGAATAACAGGTCGCACTGCCGGAGCTTAAAAGCAAAATCAACTTGACATGGTACACATCATAATAATACCGAACAGCTTTTCAAAAAACAAAGAAACTGACACTCCATTAGGAGTCGAACTTTCTGAAGTAAACGCATAAACACGCTACTTCAAGCACTGTAGGTGCGGCCTGTAATTTTTTTGAAGGTGCCACATTTTAAGGTAATTGGACAGTAAAATGTAAAGCAAAAAGATACTTTTGCAGGTAATCCCATATATACCTGTATTTTGAAAAGTCAATTCATCTGCTTTCCACCCCGAAATCCCCTCAAAGGGCACTTTGGATGAGTGCTAATATTTAAGCTTTCCTTTCAGGGATCAAGGGTAGATAAAGACTAATTATTAGCAATAGAGGTTTTCAAAACAATTTATCATTAGATTTTTAAACCTCAATCCTTTTTCATATTTGTACACCTGTCTCAAATCATTGTTACACCTTCTCTTTTGGCTTGTATACAAGCTTTTGTATAAACTTTATAATTCTCCTTGTGTTGAACATCGCAAAGAATACAAATTAATTTTTAACCAATTTTTATTTTATGATGAAAAAGTATCTGTTTTTAATTACAATGACTGCTCTATCTTTTAGTATAATAATTGCAACTCCATCCTGTGATGATGATAATCCAGAAATTGTTGTAGGCGATAGAGGAGAAAAAGGTGACAAGGGAGATAAAGGAGATCAAGGAGTACCTGGGGCGACAGGACCAAGAGGGTCAACTGGAGCAACTGGCGCTACAGGGTCGAAAGGTGATAAAGGAGATACGGGAAATGCAAATGTAAGAAAATTCAATTTTGAAGTTGAAGCCTCACAATGGGAGTCTGCTCATTTTGGTGCTAGTAACAGTCATAGTTACTTTGAAGTTAAACCTGAATTAACAGGTGGTATACGTTTGTCAGATATTAATTATGTACCCTTGGTCTATGCCAGACCTTCTGAGATATACCGAGAATATAAACAAATACCATACCGATTCAATGTAGATAATAATTATGCTATTCTTTTAGAAATGAGTCTAAGCCGTCATTACTTGATTATGACGAAATCTACCAATGGTATCACCACTATGAGCGTTCCTTTATCTGAAAGACCATCTAAAATTAACTATACGGTAATAATGATAGAAATAGGAGCTGTAAATGCTGCTAAAGGGAGAGTGAATTTTGATAACTATAATGAAGTATCTTCTTATTTCAAAATAAATTGATGAGAGAAATAAAGAACAGAAGAAATTATGATTCTGTGAAAAAACAACTCTAAGTTTTAAGATTAGAACTTGGAAGTAATTATAAACAATGGATGATAAATGAATCTTCCATTGTTTATAATTTTGCACCTTCTATGCAATAGAAAACGGAAGAATAGATAAATCGATAGAGTAATGAATTCGTAACGCATAAATCGCGACATGTTATTCAAAACACTCTGAATATATTTCTCCTTTAGAATTATCCTCTATATCGCAGAATATTATAATCGTAGGACAATTAACAAAATTACGACTTATCGTGTGACTTTCTATAGTTACTATTAATAACGATTTATGAGTGCACATTGAAATGTATATTTACTTAAATTCCCCTCCTTAGACTCTGTCAAACAGGGAATTTTGAATATAAAAACTCAAAGTAGAAAGAGCTTATTTATCAACAATCAGTTTTTCCAAATAAATGCATCTTTTATTTTTTTATTCTAAATACTTTTCATAATTGTCCACCTATATAAATTCATTGTAACATCTTCCCTTTTGTCTTGTATTCAAGCTTCTGTCAAAACCTTACAATTTAACTTCTGTTGAACATCTCAAAGAAGACATGTTAACTCTTAACTAGTTTTTATTTTATGATGAGAAATATCTGTTTTTAATTACAATGACTGCTCTATCTTTTAGTATAATAATTGCAACTCCATCCTGTTCTGATGATACATCTGAAGTTGTGGTAGATGATATAGGAGAAAAGGGAGACAAAGGAGAGAAGGGTGATAAAGTTGATAAAGAAGCTGATGTTACTAAAGGAGACAAAGGCGATAGAGGTCCATTAGTAGAAAGAGGAGCCACAGGATCAAAAGGTGACAAAGGTGATACAGGCAACGCAAATGTAAAAGTATATACTCAAAACATCCAAAACGCAGTTTGGGAAACTGTTGGTAGTGCTTCGAGTGGCTATCAAAAATTAGTAATTAATGCTCCTAATATTTTAGATTTAAGCACAGTTAGAGATGCAGTTATTCTTGTTTATGTAAGATCAACTGACTATTTTCCCAACCATTGGGCTTTAGTTCCTTATTATACTGATCGTAATATAAGAGTAGATGCCGTTGTAAATCATAGAAATTTAACTCTAAAAAAAGATCAGAATGGTAAACCCGCTGTACCGACAACATTTTACGAAGTAAAAATCGCAACAATACAACCGTCTTCTCCAACCGAGCCTATAAGTAGAATAAAAAATGCTCCAGTTGATTTTAAAAATTACAATTCAGTAAAAAATCATCTTAAGTTTTAAGATTAACCTTAGTGCTTAATAAATAAAATGGAAGATTCAATTATCTTCCATTTTTTTGTTTTTGCATAGTAATCTTTTAAATGCATTAAACCATTCTTTAGTAGGCTACACAAGAGGAGCAAAACAATAGCGGATAGAACTTAAAATTCAATAATCAGAAATTGATTTTTCTCCGAAAAGACAAATTATCTATTTTTCATCATAAATCACTTGAGGACGACTTTAATTGAGTGCTGAGAACTAGACCTTTCGATTAAGTAAAAAAGAGTAGAAAAAGAATGATTTACGATAATTAAAAGTTCCCAGAGCGGACTCAAAATTAGAACAGATAAACTATTGTTGGTCATTGTCAGCAACAGGTTTGCTATAAATACACAACAGATCGGTATCTTTATAGCATTCACACTTTCACCATAAAAGTAACGAAGAGAGGGAAGTTTAATCTGGAAGCAACAATTTCCCAAATGGGTTTTCATTATTCCAACAACAGGAGTCGCTATTGTGGTCTTGCCAAGCACAAACTTTGGGCTTAATAACGAGCGTTATGGGTGAACTTTGCCCGATTGAGAAAAAATATGTGGGAAGGCTACGTGAAAGTGCGTCTATTTATGCTTAAAACTCATTTTTATGCCTGAACTTCATCATTATTGAGCAAGTTATCACCAAAATAACGAACATAAATTATAAAACTAACAATTACTTGGAACTAACTAAATTTTCATTTTTTTGAAAAAAGAGGTTATAAGAAGGGAGTCAACAGCATTTGTTTTTAAATACAACACCATCATGCTCTGATGATAGCTCTTTCGTTGCAATTAGAATAATACTTTCTATTTAAAACGCAAAAAATAAGAGAAACAGGTCAAAAACATGCGCTAATAATGATAATCAAGAGCCAAATTTCTACAACTCGGCTCTCTCTACCATTCTATTTAGGATTGCAAGGTTCTGGACTGTGGCATCCTCCATCGGGTTCATGTGCATACCAGTAACCTTTTTCAGTATCCTTTTCCACAATATATTTATAGGTTTCACTTTTCGCATCATAACCCCATTTATACTTATAGCGTATATCGTAATTAACTCTTTCAAGATCATCAAAAACGGCGGGTCGTATTCCCAATAAACCGTTCCTATTACAGTAGAGCTTTTTTAATGATGTGCATCCACCAACATTTAATGAGGTGAGCTGGTTACCAGAACAATACAACTCTACTAACTTCGTTAAATTGGTTGCATCCAAAGAAGATAGTTTGTTTTCTGGGCAGTAAAGATAAGTCAATTCAATACAACCAGATACAGACAATGAGGTGAGTTCATTATTATTACAAAACATTCTATCCAACTTAGTTAAATTGATTGCATCCAGAGATGAGAGTTTGTTATAGCTGCAATTCAATTCTTTCAACTTTGTACAACCACTTATATTTAATGAGCTGAGTTGACAATAAGAGCACCTCAAATATTCTAAAGTTGTTATACCACTTACGTCTAATGAGGTGAGAGGGTTATTATTACATGTCAAATCTTCAAATGCCTTGCAGCCACTTACATTCAATGAGGTTAGTTCGCAATCGTGACAAGTCAAAAACTTCATGGGTTTGCAAGCACTTACATCCAATGAGGTGAGTGGATTGCCCCAACATGACAAACTACCTAATCCCTTGCAAATGCTTACATCAAGCACAGTGAGTTGATTACCTGAGCATGACAAACTTTTCAATGCTGGGCATCCACTTAAATCTAATGTGGTAAGTTTGTTGCTAGAACATGACAGTCTATTCAACCCCTTGCAATTACTTAAATCTATCGAGGTGAGTTGATTGCCAGAACACGATAATTCTGTTAACAAATCGCTGTTTATTATCTTAATCGAAGTGAGATTTCCTCCATTGCATGTAAAACCTTTAACATCTCCATATACAGAAATAGTCTGCGATTGTACTTTGTATCTCACAGGACCACTTGCAGTTATCTCTTCTCCCTCATCCTTTTTTCCATTATTATTTAAATCAACCCAGGGATATCCATTGTAGAGAAATCCGTCCACCATCAACTCAATAGTTTCACCCGAGGCTTTTGAAGTAATTACTGTTACAGCAATATCCTGAATACTGAAAAGTGTGCTCACACCACTTTCTATGGTGTAAGGTCCACCAGGAGCATCAAGCGATACTGTTACTCTGGCTTCATATACTTTAGGTGACAATCCGGCTGTTTTTGTCATCTCAAGGCTGAACACTTCTTTTCCAACAGGTGATTTTTTGTACTTACACAACTCCATCGAACCCGCTTTCACTGTAAATTCTCTCGTCTCCTCATCCTTTTCGTAGAAATTCAGCCCAATCGTTGCATTAAAAAAGAGTTTGTTTGAAATATCCATTTCAATTTCAAGTTTATTCATCTCGTTGCTGATAACAAAGTCCTCTATTAAGGGTAGAAAGTAAGCTTCCCACAATGGATATTCCAGAGTAGTGCTTTGCGTAGTGGCAAGCACCCTATCACCCCATAAATATATGCCACCACTCATATATAACTCAAGTTGAGAGAACAGTTTAGAACTGCTAATCGAATTATATAAAGCGGGTTTGAATGAGGGCGAAGCTAAATCGAAATTCAGACTGGCGCCACTCTTCACTTTGGTATAGACCCTTGTATCGAGGCTTATTATTTCCCATATCGAGAAACCTACTTTTGGTGCAACGCCAATAGAAAAAGATCCTTCTACTTGCACTTTCTGATTGAATGAAACAGGAGACTCCTCAGTTTCTTTTTCCACCACATTGCCATAATTGCTCAATTCTTCATTTTCATAAGCCATGCCAAAGGAGAACTCTTCGCTGTAAGAGAGCTCGGCTTTCAATCCAATCTTGCCTTCAAGGTCGAAGGTAAGGAAGATCTCTATGAGAGGGATTATCATTACTGGTCCGGCAGGAATAGGCACTGTACGAATAACAATAAATGGAATTTCAGTACCATAAGCCCGGGTTGTCCACTCCACACCAAATTCGGACGAAAGGTTAATTGTGGGATTTATACGACACTGAAGATCCTTTAAACTAAACCTCTTTATCAAGATATGAAAATACATTGCCAAATCCATTTGCACACCCAGTTTAAGTCCGCAGCTATTGTTAGGATTTAACGTGTCATCAATCTTAAAAGTTGGCTCAATGTAGGGGAACTAAATTTTGTGTCAAACCCTGCTTCGGCACGGGTGTATGGCACTTGCATAGATAAGGAAGAACCATCAACAGCAAACTCTACTGGTTTACCATCGGGGGTTTCAATGGAGGTTACAAATTGAGACAAATCAATGGCATATCCACCGGTTGGAATAGCTGTTCCATCACCGCTCCACACAGGTCCACCAATGCTGAGCTCTTCGAATATCTCGGTAATCTTTGTTACTGGCTCCAACACAACTGTTGTGCCACTGATGCTTTTTACTTTGCCAACATATCCTTTGGGAAGACTGGTCGAAGTTTGGTTTATCAAAATCATCTCACCTATTACAGGAGCAAAACCCTCATCCACCTTAATTGTCAGGTGATGATTTTCAGGGTTTAAAGAAGCCGATTGAATATAATCAAACCTTTCATCGGTGATGATGGATGCTTTTTCATGCAATGTATAGCTCACTTTGTCCTCCTGACTAGGAAACATGTCACCTATCGGATAGAGCATATTCCTTAAAAGTATCTTTCCAGCGGAAGCACCAATGGTTTTGATTATCTTCTCTCCATTGGAAAGGATAAATTCTATTTGAAAGCCTTTATCATAATTGCGTGCAGGCACAATAAGAAAAAACTTGGTAAGACTATTACTTGAAAGAGGGACACCATCTTCACAATCGAGTCCGATTTGCAAATCGTTGCCGCTTCCCGTTTCAGGAAACTCCGCTTCGGGAATATCTCCATTCCAGCTTACTGAGAATTTTCCAGAGACAGGTTTGCCCGATAGATCGGTGAACAATACTTTCTTTACCGTCTGTCCATCACTACCAGCAATGTTTACACGCAGTATGGCAAAGAGATTACGAAAAACGATGCTTCCATCTTTCCCCTTCCCTGCCATTATATTGGCGAGAGGATCAGGCTGAACAATAGCGGTTTGTCCTGTTACATACTTTTGGATTGCTGGCATGGTAAGATGGAGTACTCCATCTGGAGTGGCAGTTGCACCCTGTTGATAGGGATAATAGGCAGTTAAGCCTCCTTCAGCAGCTGTAGCAGTGGTACTAAATTCGGTTGTTTTACCATCCTTAGAAATAGCTGACTCTTCGGTTTGGTAAAGTACATTTAATCCACTGATAGAACCAAAGACACCTATAGCATCGCCCGATTTCCAATATACCTCCATCTTTCGATTGGTAGGATTGTCGCTCAATAAAGTCCTTGTGCCTAAGTTCTCCTCAATAATAGACGCAGAGATACTCTTATTTCCTTCGTTAAGATGGAATTTATCCTCTTCCATACAGCCAAACAGGATGAATAAGAGGAAGAAGAAGGCGCTGAACCTTATGTTTGAAAGAAAATATCTCTTTTTCATGATGTAAATTGTTTTTAGTGCTTTCCAAACTTCTTGTTGTTAAGTGTTTCCAATGTGGATACATTGGTTACTATCCATTCGAAAACAGTTACCCATGGCCACTGAGGAAATCATGCAGAGCCTAGCTTTAAAACTAGGCTCTTCTGCATGTTGTTTATTTATCATTAACGAGGTTCGCGTCTGTGAATACCGCTTTCAGGTTCATGTTCGTACCAAAATCCTACTCCTCTATCTTCTTTAACCACAGTTTTATCTTTATCATAATCCCATTTATAAAGGTATCGACTCTGGTATTCAAGCGTTCCTCTAATATTATCAAAAATATCTGGTACAATTCCTAATAAGCCATTGTTTGCGCTCATACATTTCAAATATTGCAACGCTATACAACCATCCACATTTAGCATTGTAAGATGGTTGTTTTGGCAATATAACTTTTGCAACTTTGTAAAACCACTTACATCTATCGAAGAGATTTGATTATCGCTACAATCCAACTCCTTCATTTCGGTACACCCCTTTACATTTAGTGTAGTGAGTTGATTATTATTGCACTTCAAATGGCTCATATTGGTTCCACTTACATCTAGAGTGGTGAGTTGATTGTGGTGAATATCCAACCAATCCAAATTTGGATTGCCACGCAAATCTATTGAGGTTATTTGGTTGTAATTGCAAGTCAAATCGAAGAGCTTTGGACAATTGCTTACATCTATGGTTTTAAGTTGGTTATAAAGACAACTCAAATATACTAAATTTGTGCAACTGCTTACATCAAGCTGAGTGAGTTGGTTTTTAAAGCAATACAAAGCACCCAATTCTTTACAGTTGCTCACATTTAACTGGGTAAGTTCGTTTACTCCGCAAGACAAATACGTCAATGTATTATGACTACTTGCATCTATCGAAGTGAGTTTGTTACCCGCAGCTATAGATAGTGTTTCTACATCTCCATAAATAGAGAATATTCTTGATTGCAAGGTGTAGGTTACTTCGTCAAAATAATTAGTTACTCTTTCTCCCTCATCAAGGTTACCGTTATTGTTCAAATCTATCCATATTTTGCCACTACCATAACATTTTAAAGAGATAGTTTCTCCTGCACTTTTGGAGGTTGTTAGTGTTATTATTTTAGATTTGTTGTACTCTTCATTTTTTCCAGACTCAGTATCTACATTCACAACAACAGCTTTTCCCTTTTCAACAGTAACTTCCACCGTTTCACGATAACCTTTCTCATTCACTATTGTCATCACCCAATTGCCAGCTTCTATCAGCATCTCAATTCCATCCGACAGCATCTCTTTTAAGGTGATATAAATAGAGGGCAAGCCATCGATGTTTTGCACACCTCCTTCTTTCTCAACAATTACGATAGAAGATGCAGATTTGTCTCGGTTGCCATCCTCTATCGTCACCTTTCCTTTGGTCTCATTGGTGTCTTGTTGCTTAAATATACTGCTGTGTATCTTGTTGCGTATAATATTCACTACATCGCCACCGTTAAACCCAGTATATCCAATATCGCCAGTTATCTCCTCTAAGATATCGCCTGCGGCATTAAAGCCATGTTCGGCAGCTTCTTTCCAACTGTCTGATTTTACCATTTTCTCAACATTGTCGCTCACCTTCACCACAGTCATCCCCGTGCCAAATCCTGGAGCAACGGCAGAGGCAGCATCAAGTGCCAAGTTGCCACCTGCCTCTATGCCCTTTGCACCTTCGTTTACCACAATCTTATGCGGTGTGAGCCCTTTGTCTTGAGCCAAAAATGGAAAGTCGGTATCTACATTGTGATAAAAATCATTATACATTTGCCCTGCCGACGAGTCGTAATCGCCATTTTCTAGCTTATTCCAAAAGTCAGCTTCGCTAGAGGCTTTCTCTTTCCAATCTTTTCGCAAACCATTGTATAGTTTGGTGCGTTCAGTGGCATTCATGTTAGAAGCAACCGTGTGTATTCGTTCTCTATTGCGTTTGCCCGATCCGCTTACCCACACAAGAAAATCTTTGGTAGAGGTAAACAGTCCGCGAGTTTGCGTTGGGCGTTGCAATACCCCCGACTCTTCGAGCCTATCGATAGCTTGCTCATACTGCTCAGCCATTTTATTTATCTCTTCAAGCTCAAGAAAGAAAAGCTCAAACTTTTCGCGACTAATCGCTCCCTCAAAAGGAGCTTTTGTAAACCCATCGGAAGTATAGTTGAGAGCATTTAGTATCAACGACTCTTTGCTATAAACAAACTCAAGAAAAAGTTCTGCATCGCTCCTAAAGCCTTTGTAACCTAGATCAGAAGTAGTCTCTTTTTCTTTAGGAGTTGTGTCGCCAATCGGATAAAGTCTATTTCTACGCAATGTTTTCCCACCAGAAGCACCAATGGTTTTTGTAATTATTTCTCCATCACTCAAAACAAAGTCTATTTGAAAACCCTTATCGTAATTGCGTGCAGGCACAATCAAATAAAATTGAGTAAGGGTGTCAAACAAAAGAGCCACTCCATCTTTACAGTCTAGTTCTATTTGCAAGTCCTTGCCGCTACCTGTTTCTGGGAATATTACTTCGGGTATAGCTGCAGAGAATTTACCAGAAACAGGTTTGCCAGATAAATCGGTAAACAAAACCTTCTTAACTGTTTGCGCTTTATTGCCAGCAATGCTTATGCGTAATATGGAAAAGAGATTGATAAAGTTGATATTTTCATTCTCTCCTCTGCCTCCCATTATATTTGCTGCGGGGTCGGGACAAGCGGTGCCAGCTTCATCTGTTACATACATTTGAGTGGCTGGCATGGTGAGCTGTATTGCCCAATCAGAAAAAGTTGCATCCTCTTGATAAGGGTAATAAGCATATAACAGTCCCTTAGGAACAGAATCATTACTTTCAAAAACAGCTGTTTTACCATCTTCAGAGATGGAATTCTCGTTTGTTTGATAGCGAATATTCGCCCCCCTCTCCGTTCCAAAAACACCAATAGCATCTCCAGAAGTCCAACAAACCTCTACTTTTCGGTTGGTGGTATCGTCATTTAATATTACCCTCGTATTTGAATCCTCCTCAATAATAGAGGCAGAGAGTCTCTGGTTCCCTTCGTTAAGAGAAAAGTAATCTTCCTCCATACAACCCAATAATATAAATAAGAGAAGGAAGAGTGTGCAGAACCAATTATTTAAAAGAAAATATTTTGTTTTCATAGTGTATGTTATTTTTTAAGTGTAAGATTTCATCTATTTATTACTATTATAAGGTCACACTACTCAATCCCACTCACTACCTTCGCCATAATCAAAATCTTCGTTGTTTTGATACGCTTGCGCTTTCTGGTTCACAGTTACCTCAATAGGCGTAGCACTTCCTGCCGACACAGTTACTACCACAGGGCCACGTGCAGTTTTCGATTCGTTGGCGTCGGCACTAATGGAGAAGCTGTTGTTGGCAACATCTTTTGTCAACTTACACCAAGTTGCATCGGTAGGTGTCATATTCACCTCCCAAGTAGATACATTAGTTGTGACATTGTAGGTATGTTTTTCGTTTTCAGCAGATGATGAGAAGAGAATTGTTTTAGTTTCGGGCAATAATGATAGCACTGGAGCTTCACCTTGCTGTGTTACAGAAATTTTTACGGGTGCAACTTGCTCTGCCGACAGCGTTACTGTAGCATTGCGTGGCGAAACAGAGGTGTTTGGTTCAGCTGAAATATAGAACATCCTCCCAGCTTTATCAGTTATTGTGCACCAAGTTGCATCAGAGGTAGCACTATATTCAGACAGGTTGGTGGTAACAGTAATTGCATAGTGGTTACGAAAAGGGGGCAATTCAATTGTCTTAGTGGATGGAACGGTCAACACGGGAGTTTCTCCCTTTTGTGTCACAGCAATTTTCACGGGAGCTGCTTCTCCTGCCGAAACTGTTATCACACCGTTGCGTGGCGAAAGAGATTGGTTTGGAGCGACAAAAACGACGAAGCTATTTTCTGTTTTATCAGTTACACTACACCAATCCGCATCAGAAGTAGCATTCCAACTCGACTGATTGGTGGAGACAGTAATTTTGGTAGTGCTGCCAGTATCAGCCACATCCAAAACTTCTGTGGGTGAAACCGATAAAGCTAGTGCTGCCCCTTGTTGTGTAACAGTAATTTTCACAGGAGTTGCTTTTCCTGCCGAAACCGTTACTGTAGCATTGCGCTCAGAGGTAGTGTTGTTTGCATCTACTACAATGGTGAACTCTTTTTCTGTTTTGTCAGCTATATTACACCAATCTTCATCAGAAGTTGCACTCCACTCAGATTGATTGGTGGTAACAGTAATCTCAGTGTTGCCACCAGTGTCAGCCACATTTTCGATCTGTTTGGGTGAAACTGATAAAGCTGGAGCTGACCCTTGTTGTGTCACAGTAATTTTCACAGGAGTTGCTTTTCCTGCCGAAACCGTTACTGTAGCATTGCGCTCAGAGGTGGTGCTGTTTGCATCTACTACAATGGTGAATCCTTTTTCTGTTTTGTCAGTTATTTTACACCAACCCTCATCAGAGGCGGCACTCCAACTCGACTGATTGGTGGTGATAGTAATTTTGGTGTTGCCACCCGAGGTAGCCACGTTTTCGATCTGCTTGGGTGAAACAGACAAAGTTGGAGTTTCTTTTGGAGGATCTGTTTTTCCTATGTCATCTTCGGGGCTGCTACTACAACTGTTTATTACTGTAGTAGAAAAAACTAAAAGGAGTGCATAAAAAATAGTTTTTGCCACTTTTTGCTTAAGGGTTGTTTTTGTTTTCATAGTGCAATATGTTTTGAGTTACGGTAAAATATGTATGTTTCATTTCTAATTTATCAATAAAAATACCTGTAACTTACAAATAAGAACTCTCAAATCGTAAATAAAAATTCTCAAATCGTAAATAAAAACAATTAATACACACAAATAAAAAATCAAATAGAATGACATAATAGAGCAGATGAATAATTCTAATAATTTACAAGTTTTCCCCCTTTTTTGATTTAAGATTAATGTGGTGTGAGTGTAAATAAATTAGAACATATCGACTATGTCCTGACACACTTAAACAGCAAACATAATGCTGCTAGTTTTTGACTTACAGCTAGTTATCAATAATGTTAAATAATAATTTAACCTTAATATCTACTCCCTGAAACTGTCTAACTCACAACTCAATTAAAAGAATAATCCACAAAATAACTTTTGTCAGCTTTCAAATATTTATATCTTTGTTGATTATTAAAAAAAAACAAATAAAAGAAGCTCACAAATATCTTCTTTTTCACATGTTTAGTGAGCACAAAAAACGATGAATTTAAAAAAGAGAAAGCAAAACTTTACTCACGAAATTTCACAAGATTTGGCTTCGACATGAATGTGTTTGTATCTGTTGTTACAGCATAGTTAGTCTTTGCATTTAGCGTCTTTACCTTTTTAAAACCAAATGTATCAGCAGAGTTTTTTGGAAACGTCAATACGGCAATCAATAAAAACTTCAACTGGCTGTATATACTCACAGCAAATGCTTCAATAGCGTTTCTAATCTTTATTGGATTTTCAAAACTTGGAAACATCAAACTTGGTGGGCACACTGCTAAACCAGAGTTTAACGATATATCTTGGTTTGCCATGATGTTTAGTGCGGGTATAGGTATAGGTATCTTCTTTTACGGTGTGGCAGAACCCCTTTATCACTTAAATATTCCAACAGGACTTCAAAGTGGTTCTGTTTTCGACAACTTTAAGGTAATGTATCTGCACTACGGGCTGCATGCTTGGGCCATATATGTGATATTTGCCATCGGACTTGGATACTTTTCTTACAATAAAGGACTTCCCTTTGCCATCCGAAGCTTGTTCTATCCGCTTCTTAAAGAAAGAATATATGGTTTTTGGGGTAACATTATAGATACAGTAGCTGCGTTGGCTGTTTTATTTGGATTAGCTGTTTCCCTTGGTCTTGGTGCATTGCAAATTAATGCCGGGCTTAACTTTGTATTTGGTATTCCCAATGCATCCAATGTACAAGTATTTATTATCATATTTATCACAATTATTGCTACCTTCTCTGTTGTGAGTGGCGTTAACAAAGGGATAAAGTGGTTAAGTGAAGCTAATCTTGTTATAACTACTATTTTATTATTAGCGGTGACTCTTATTGGACCAACTGTTTACATCCTTTCTACCTATATTTCAAGTATGGGTATCTACTTGAGAGATGTTTTTAGCTCAGGATTATTTATAGCCATCGAACCTAGCGATGTATCTTGGCAAGGTGCATGGACAATATTTTATTTGGCATGGTGGATTTCTTGGGCTCCATTTGTGGGCACGTTTATTGCGCGTATTTCAAAGGGGAGAACCATTCGTCAACTTGCTATAGGAGGACTAACAATACCCACCGTTGTTGTCACCTTCTCTATGACTATACTGGGTGCATCGGGTATTTACCTCAACAAGTTGCACGATGGAGCAATAGCAAAAGCAATAGAAAGCAATATAGCTATATCACTGTTCGAAATGTTTAAATACCTCACAAGTTCGGGTGTCTTGCAAATGATTTTATCGATTGTGGCAGTAATTGCTGTTATGATATTCTTTATTACCAGTAGCGATAGTGGCTCTCTAGTAGTAAGTAGCCTCACCAGTAGTGGACGATCTACTGTACCAAGAAAACAGAGGGTGTTTTGGGCATTTTTAGAAGGAATTATTGCCATTTCTGTCCTATTAATTGGGGGAGAGGCAGCACTTAACACCCTTCAGTCAGCTGCTATTATTTTAGGGCTACCATTTTCTATCATTCTTCTAATAATTATATTCTCGTTGGCCAAAGAACTACAGCGTAGCTATAAAAAATATAGTTATAATAAGAGAATTACACTCAAAAAACAGTTAGGCAGAATAGAAAAAGATGCTAAGTTTGAGCAAGAATAAGAGGACATTAAAGCTGAATAGATAAGGTGTTAGCCTAACATATAGTTCCATACAAGAATGGCCAGATATTAACGTCTCTGGCCATTCTGTTTTTTTACTCAACTGGATATGAAACTCTTTTCAAGATTCTGAGGTTGCAAATTATCGCTTACTATTTATCACTTCTTCAAGGTATCAGTGAGCACATTAAATATTATTGTTCCTTCATAAAAAAAGACAAGCATCCTAACTTTTTATACTACAAATACTATTGATTATTTTATTTATTTTGTACTTTTGCACGCACAAATAAACTACACACACGCCATAATAGCTCAGTTGGTAGAGTAACGCATTCGTAACGCGTAGGTCGCGAGTTCGAATCTCGCTTGTGGCTCAATAAACATTTATATAGATTACGTTACACTAATCTCTTATACACAAACCATCCAGATTAATTGCAAGATAAATCGACCAATGGTTCTTTTCGTCTACCTTAATTTTAACTATTTGATGAATATAATACTACGTCATTAAGTTAAGAGTTAAGTATCTCATTAATAGAATTTTTTTGCTCAAATTGATAATTTCACTTATTATACAAAACGAAAAATTTTGTACTTGCATGACGAACAGTGTGGTATGCAATATGAGATATTGGATTAGGGCTGGAAGCCCAATATAATTAAGCCCAGGCTGCAAGGTCTGGGTATCAGTTAGAGACTGTATTGTGAGGCCTCAAGGCTGGCATAAAAAAGATATATGATCACTTTGACGAAAAACGATTTTTCAATTTCAAACCCAGAAGAAGATTGGCAAGTACAGAACTCCTACCCTAACACAATCTACATTGTCGTGATTTTGAAGTTCATCATCAAATTTGTATTTGGGTACTTCGTTTCAGTATTGTTAATTTGCTCCAAAACATTTTCGAGAGCGCTATTGCT
>JAQVZQ010000235.1 GCA_028708095.1 Dysgonamonadaceae bacterium | reverse complement strand
AAAGATTACATCAACATAATCCCAACCACGAATTTTCATTTCTTTTTTCGTAGTAGGCAACCAATCGGTTAGTTGTAATGTGTTGTAATCCGCCATTTTTTAAATCTAACTTGTTGTACTCAGTGCTTTCTTATAACTATCTTATAAGCTCTTTAGCTTCTTTTTCTTTTTTGCTTTAATCTCTTCATTTACTACGATAGCACGTTCCACGGCTAAGTGAATGTTTACACAGATATTATTGTCACCTACTAATTCAACAACCTGTGATCTTTTCAATTTATCATAAACATGATCGCTTACACCTGATAAAATAATTTGTATTTTATCTTTCTTCGCATTTCTACAAAGGGCCTCTAAATTATTCAATCCGGTAGAATCGATAAATGGAACTTTCCTCATGCGTATGATGCGTACATTCGGATCATCACCAATTTCACGCATCTTCTCGTCAAATTTATTGGCAACGCCAAAGAAGAATGGTCCATCAATTTCATACACTTCTATCCCTCTAGGTAGATATATCACCTCATCTTCCAAATTGCCAGAATGTGATTCTATTTCTTTTGAAATATCAAGTTTGTCTTTTGTTAAAGACACTTGAGTTGTTTCGTTCATTCGTTTTATAAAAGAGAACACTGCTAATAATAATCCTACTTGTATGGCAATAGTCAAGTCGAATACGACTGTCAGTCCAAAAGTTGTGAGTAATATGCCTAAGGTTTCTTTTGACTGTTTGGATAATGATAGGAACGTTCGCCATTCACTCATGTTATAAGCTACAATTACCAATACCCCAGCCAAACAGGCCATTGGTATATGTTTAGTGAGTCCACCAAGAAACAATAGGATAAGGAGCAGTACAATTGAGTGAATAATTCCAGCGACTGGTGTGCGCCCACCATTGTTAATGTTAGTCATTGTTCGCGCAATAGCTCCAGTTGCAGGTATTCCTCCAAAGAACGGCACAATAATATTCGCAACACCTTGTGCCACCAACTCCATGTTTGAGTTATGCTTTTTGCCAATAACACCATCGGCTACAGCTGCCGAAAGCAGTGATTCTATTGCCCCTAACATTGCAATAGTAAAGGCAGATGGGAACAACATTCTCACAGACTCTAAATTAATCCCAATAGTTTGAACCTCAGGTAATGCACTGTTGATAGAGAATCGGTCTCCAATAGTTTCAATAGCATTCACACCAGCAAATTCTTTTAATAGATAGGCAGCCAATGTCATAAAAATAATGGCTATTAATGAACCAGGTATTTTTTTCCATATTCGTGGTGTTATTACTATAATCAGCACACTCAACACACCAATTGCGGTTGCCCAAATATTAATGCTTGAAAAGTTCTGAAAATAAATTGTCCACTTCTCAAAAAAGCCAGCAGGTAATTTAGGAGTGGTGAGTCCAAAGAAATCTTTTATTTGAGTTGAGAATATTGTTAGGGCTATACCACTGGTGAATCCCACAACAATGGGGTAGGGTATAAACTTAATTACATTACCCAGCTTCAACACCCCCATGAGCACAAGCATAATACCTGCAAGCACTGTTGCTAAGGCAAGCCCTTGTACACCAAACTGCTCAACTATACCATAAACAATCACGATGAACGCACCTGTGGGCCCACCAATTTGAACTGTGCTACCACCAAGAAAAGAAATAATAAAACCCGCTATGATTGCCGTATAAATCCCTTTCTCAGGTGCCACACCCGATGCAATACCGAATGCAATAGCCAAGGGCAATGCCACAATACCAACAATGATACCAGACATCAAATCAGCTACGAATTTTTCTTTCGTATATGTTTTTAATGAATGTACGAGAGCAGGCTGAAACTCACGCATGAATTTTAATTTCATAATAACCTATTTGCTTTTCTCGCAAAATTAACGATAAAAAATGAGATTCTACAAAATAATAGGTTTAATCAAAAAAAATGAAGAAATCTTTATGTGTCTATTGAATACTGGGATTGTACAATTATATCGCACCTTGTTCTACCAATACAGCTACCCTTTCCACCATACGATCTTCATCATAGGGGTTATATCTTTTTTTGAGACTATTCCCAAAAAAACCTGCCAATAAATTTGCAGAGAAGGCCTTAAATGTGCCCATGATTGACTCCACAATGTGATAGGATGAAGAATTCGTTTCTCTGTCAATCAACTTCATTAATAATTGTCCTTGAGAACGTGTGAGTTTTTTCATTTTGGGGGTATAGATTTCTCTTAAGTGTTTCTCCATTTTCTCCAGATGAGCTTGCTTGGTTTTATAATCAGGTAATGTTTCCATATACTCATAAGTTTCGAGAATTATTATGGCGACCTCTTTTGCATAAGGTAAAGTTCGCTTAACATCACGTACCAATCGATTATATTGTACAACTTCATGAGCAGTTCTATGACGTATAGGAGAATATTTAATAAAATCCTTCAAAAACATACACGCAACTGTATCATTTCCGATGACTACAGCCGTATATACATTTGGAATTAAATAAATGGTGGATTTTGATGTTTCTCTTTTTTTCTGATCCAATTTTCCCGATTGCGCAGATAATGATCCGAATAATGATAACATCAAAAATATTGTCCAATATTTCATTGATAGCATTTAAATAGTTTTTCAAGACAAAGATAAGTTGTACTTCTATTTTTTAACAGAAAAACTCGTTAAGTCTAGTTAAGAGGTGGTCAGCTTTAGAAAATGTTAAGCAAACGATGTCAATCTAATGACAAATTATAGGTAATCTACTGTTTTACAATTTATTTGTAACAAATTTTCATAGTCATGCTTCATAGCTAATAAATAAAATGTACCTTTGATTTCTATATGGATTCAATATAAAGAATAAAATAAGATGGAAGATCAAACAAATCAGATGACATATTATCACTTGGGTGAGCTTATTCACCGTAGGTCAGAAGAATATGGCAACAAAACTGCTATCAAATATCAGCACTCAACTTCTAAAAAACAATGGAAAGACATTTCGTGGAAAAGATTTTCTTCGAAAGTGTTACAGTTAGCTTATGCTATGGCTGAGATGGGTGTAGAGCCAGGAGACAGAATTGGCATCTATTCTGAAAATATGGCAGAGTATCTCATAACAGATTTCGGTGCTTATGCCAATAGAGCGGTTATGGTACCCATGTATGCAACAGCCTCCCCTTCGCAAGTTGAATATATAGTAACTGATGCCCATACAAAAATAGTATTTGTTGGCGAACAGCTCCAATATAATCATGCTTACAAAGTACAAACTGAGAGTAATGTTTTAGAGCGGTTAATTATATTCGATCGAAAAGTTGTTCTTCACCGAGATGATAATACATCTATGTATTTCGATGATTATCTTACTACAGGACAAAATGCGCACGCTCAAGCATTGGTCAATGTTCGTATGAAACAACTAAAGGACACTGATTTGGCAACCATCATCTATACTTCTGGTACTACTGGTGTGCCCAAAGGTGTTATGCTTCTTCATAGTAGCTATAATCATGCATTTAAAATTCACGATATTCGTCTCAGCGGAATTTCTAGCAAAGACACATCTATGTGCTTTTTGCCATTGACTCATATTTTCGAAAAAACATGGAGCTACTATTGTTTTCATAAAGGAATAACAGTTGCTGTAAACAAAGATCCACGCAATATACAAGAAACTATCAAACAAATTAGACCTACTTTGATGAGTAGCGTTCCGCGATTTTGGGAAAAAGTATATGCAGGTGTAAACGAGCAAATCAACTCCTCCAAAGGGTTCATGAAAAAAGTTTTTAAGCATGCTATTGAGACGGGTAGACGTCACAATCTTGATTATCGAAACGAAAACATAAAACCACCACTTTGGCTATCTATTAAATTTCAGTTTTACAAAGCAACTGTTTTCTACTTACTAAAATATGTAGTTGGAATTAATAAGGGTAATCTTTTCCCTTGTGCCGGTGCACCACTTTCAGACAATATCAATACTTTCTTACAGTCCGTAGACATTCATATTTTGTATGGTTATGGATTGACAGAAACGACAGCAACAGTTACATGTTTTCCACAAAGGGGTTTTACCATTGGAACAGTTGGGACAGTTATGCCTCAGGTGGAAGTTAAAATTGGGGATAACAACGAGATTCTTATTAAAGGAATTACTGTAATGGATGGATATTATAACAAACCAGAAGAAACTGCAGCAGTTTTTACTGAGGATGGGTATTTTCGTTCTGGAGATGCTGGTTATTTAACCGATAAAAATGAAATAGTACTTACTGAACGCATAAAAGATTTATACAAAACATCTAACGGTAAGTATATCGCTCCTCAGATGATTGAAACTCGTTTAGGTGAAGACAACTACATCGACATGGTAGCAGTGATTGGTGATGAGCGTAAATTTGTGGGTGCATTGATTGTCCCCAACTATGAAGCACTTGAAACGTATGCACGTGATAATTCAATTGACTTCTCCTCCAGAGAAGATTTAGTAGGCAATCAGGACATCCAAAACTTTATGTATGCCAGAATAGAAATCAAACAAGTTACGTTTAATTCTTTCGAGAAAATAAAGAAATTTGTATTACTCCCTAATGCTTTTTCCATTGAAGAAGGAGAACTTACGAATACTTTAAAATTAAAACGTAAAGTTATTTTGGAGAAATATAGTAAGGAGATAGAGAGTATGTACGTGGAGTGAGATTGGGATGCTCTTATCTTAAGAATCAAATAGCTGTAAGTATTAAAACAGAACGATTGTTAAGATATAGCATGTCATTATATAATGTGCTGCCAGAAAACTGCTACTTTTTTAGTCTTTGATGAGAAAACGTTAAAGACAAAGCCTGTTCCGTCTGCACGGAAGCTTTCGAAGTTTTTGAAATTAAGGAGCTGACGAACGAAGTAAGAGCAGAGGCAAAGCTTGCTTTGACTATGCCTTACAAGTAGGATGAAGACAAAGTCAATTTACTTTAGTAAATGACTGTTTCAAAAACGAGAGTAACACAGTATTTGGCGTTTTCTTGCTAAGACTATATAGCCATTAATTTCACAATAGTATAGGCACAATCTTTTGTGTATGTATTATTGTTCCTTTTAGTGCGGTGGAAATAATTCCTCTAAAACCTCTTTCATTTCTTCAGTAGGTTTAGTTTTCGTAGTAACTATCTTGTTATTTCATTTGACAACAACTTTACTCACTGTTAATGCTAATCGATAATTATATATTACCTTATCATTCACTCTTAGCATCACCCAATATACATCTCCCAAGAATTCTATTACTCACTGAATCATGCAATAATCATCTGTCGGGAAATATTTTACCAACTACGTTATACATTAATCATCTGTGGAGGATTGTTTTACTTACAACATCACGCACTAATCATCTGTGGAAGGTTCTCTTACTTATAACATCACTAGCAAACATCTATTCGACAGCCTGATTGCTATTTTCATCGTATCTGAATGGTTATACCAAGAC
>JAQVZQ010000234.1 GCA_028708095.1 Dysgonamonadaceae bacterium | reverse complement strand
TTTACCACCAATTATAAGCCAATTCTCCTTTGCCCATAAACCTTGCAACTCTCCAATGAAAGTAAATTTCTGTTCCTCATTCTCATAAAGACACCTTGCAGCTTCTCTGAACATGTCCCACGAAGCACCTGTTTTTGTTGCATTGTCTGAAATATACGCATCTGGCAACATTATACCATACACTGCATAAGTATCATTCACTCGTGGCACATAAACATCTCCTGGCATGATATATCCATCAATGTCTTGCGGCACAAGCTCAAATCTTCTTTCATCATGCTTGTATTGAAACTCAAATTCTTTACCTGCTAACATTCCTGTTTGGAAAATAACGGTCGGAGTTTCTCCCTCAATTATTAGATCATTAAAATCTAAATTTTCAGGAATAGAAGTATCAATTATATCATAAAGGTTTTTCTCTTCATTGATTAATTCTACTTCATTTACTACACCAATTCTTTTAGGATAAATACTTGTACAATCTAAACTATCCTCTGTATTATATCGAAGAGGTCTGTCAGATCGTTTAATAGAGTATCCATGTTCATCTGATACATAAGCCCTACCTTCATAAGAAAGTGTCTGCGCTTTGGGTAAAAGTAGCTCTGCTGATCCATATTTAGAACGATCAATATTTCTTTCTCCTCCCTGTGTGAAAAGTATGTCGATAGGTTTTTTATCCAATTCACTTATCCTACCAACGCCCGGAACGAATCCATTGCCTTTTCCATAAGACAATGGCAAAGGATCAGATTTATTATACTCTACTTTTCTAAGATGAATAACTTTATTGACTATTTCCCATTCAGTCTCAAAAGCATTCGCAATTGATTGTAAAGCATCATCTACTGATAAGTGATTGAACGCAATTGTCTTTTCAGATGCTTCAATACAAGCTCCTGCACTCCACCCAGAACTTCTCATGTTTAGATTAGCTACAATTTCTGATATGAACTCATGTGGCTTTGCGTTCATGCTCCACTTTAAACGCTTGTCAATAGAATTTCTAAACTTATATTTTGCTAATTCTGATTGTGAAGACTGCATCATTAAAGTGTACTCATATATTCTCTCTCCTAACTTCTTCAAGTTTGCAGGAGCTTCAAGTGTATATTTTGTAGCTTTAAATTCACACCATGCACCTACAGGAATATCAATGTATTCTGCTAAATTAAACTTAAGCAAAATGTAATTCTCTCCCATAAGAGAACTGTAACGAAAACTATCTTCCGTTTCTCTTATCTCTAATTCAGTATTGTTAAAATGTAGTATCATTTAATGTAATCTATTACAAAAGGTACAAACTCGTCTATCACAAATGGAATAAAAGAACCAACTATCCCCCAGAAAGCATCTTTAAATTCAGGTGTGCCTTTTCCGCTTATTTTATCATAAACTTCAATCAAAATAGCAACAGAAATAGCAATCAATAAAGCAATCCAATTATCCACGATTTGAGAATTAAAAGCATAAATATAAGTGCACAAAATCATGTGCATCAATTTGTCTCGATCAGGTAATATGTTGCTTATAGATTTTTTCATTCTCCTAAAGCGTTTCGTGCAATGTTTTTACAGCTCTCACAATAGTCAAAGTATTCTTGAAATTCTTCTGTTTTTATTTCTCTTTGCCTGTGAAGTGCTAATTCTCTATCAACCGTATATTTCCTCCTAATAAGTTCATTTACTATTGTAGAGTAACTTGCATCATGAACACGGATAACATTACATTGCCACTTAGCAACTATTTCCGATTCTTCTGTTTCCTCATTAATTTGCTCAACTTGCACCTCTTCAATATTAAGATGTATGTTGTAGTATCCAGTTCCTAATTTTTGAATAGCTTCTGGTTTAGTGTCAAAAATTTGCTTTATCATATCATTAAATTATTTAAGTGTTCCTTCAAAATGATATCCTCTGTTGTTACGAATAATTACATTGGTAAGTGGAAGAAAGGACTTCTTTTTTTCTTCCAAGTCTTTTGCGTTTAGCTCTGATTTATTTGGAATAAATTTAGCTTCTAACTCCTTTAAAAAGGTCGCTATATAATCATAACCACCTTTTACAAATCTTTTTTCTCCATCATAAAGAACTTGCATTCTTACCCACAGTTTACCTTTATTTTTAGTTGAATCTCTAACATCAAAATCCAAGATCGATATTGTGTCATCTACTAATTTATCTATTTTGATATTATCTCCATCAAAAGGTCTTTCAATCTTAATTCCCAATTGTGTAATGTCCATGTGTTTGTTGTTTTGATTTATAACTTTGTTAATGAAATTCTTTGAATCACAATGTTGTAATATGCCTTTATAGCTTGCCATAGATTTCTCTTTATGTCTTTTTTTGACAATTGATTTTTTTGTTCTTTTTCTTAAAAGAGTATATCCAGGATAAAATACATAACCGCACATATCAATACCTTCTTTCACAGGAAAAATAGTTCTGTTCTTTTTAACCTCTAATTTTACATTATAATATAAATAGTTCATTACTCTCCATTGCCAACAATGCAATTCCTGTTTGCTGTTCGAAAGAATAAGCATATCATCTGCATATCTGAAATAATACTTTGCTTTCAACTCCTCTTTAATAAATCGATCAACTGAACGAATAACTAAATGGCTTGCAAGTTGAGAGTCTGGACTACCTATTGGCAATCCTTTAGTACTGAAGTTATGCATATCTAAAAGCCAAAGTGCATCTTTATCTTTTACATGCTTTCTATATTCTCTTCTGTATATTTTATTGTTCACAGATGGATAAAACTTTTTAATATCCATTTGCAGAGCATATATAGAATACTTATCTAATAGTGCTCTCTTAAGCTTCAATGTGAAGTTGTGGTTTCTGTTCTTGCTGTTGATTCCACGACCTTCTACACAGTTATATGAGTCAAAAGTCAAGCTCTTTATCCAATCTTCTTGAAGCACATTCATAATTGCATGTTGTGTTACTCTAAAAGGATAAAAATCCAACTTTTTTATCTCTCTTACTTTTCCAGAAGTCGTCTTTTTATCAAATATCTTATAATCGTCTGGTGTGACTATATAAGTTTTACTTGATAAGAGATTAGAAAGCTCATTATTGAATTTGTCTTTATTCTTCTTGTAAACCTTCACGTCTCTATGAGACCTCTTGTCTTTACCAGCTTTGTAACCAGCACGGTTGATATTATCTATATCACAAATGTCTTTAAAAACTTCTTTTCTTCTTTTCATGCCGTGTGAATCCTCTTTACTAACTTTCAATTTAATTTACTAATAAGCATCCACCCTCGTTGCATAGTGGCTTGTCTGTTATTTTTCGGCTTACTGCCGTGGCTCTCACTTAACGTAGATTATTTTGTTTGATTCACATATAATCCGAAACCGATGTTCGTATTCGTATTCGTAGGCGCATTATTCGCATTCGCATTGCGAAGAGCACAATTCGTATTGTTCGCATTGCCCCCAAAAAAGACACCCTACAGTGAGCCACCATCTTTCAACCAACCTCTGAATCAAATTGCTTACATTCTCATTGTGCAAGTTTCAACCTTTCGGGTGGATTTTTATAATTTAGTGCGTGTCGGCGTTCCGTTTCACTCCACTTTAGGGGAGGGTCACACGGAATCCGAAACCGAAGTTCGCATACGTAGCCGTAGGCGCATTAGACGCATCCGCAATGCGAAGAGCACAATACGAATAGTGCGCATTGCCCCCAAAATAGACACCCCTCCTAACCAGTTTACCTGCATCTGCTGATGTTGAACTATACCTATAACCGCATTCAGCTGTATGTAAGCTTCCTCCAAGAGTCATTCCCATTAATGAGTTGTCAAACATTTGTCTAACATATCCATTTGTATTAGTATCTGAACCCAAATAATCATAGCTATTCTGAAACGCAAACACCTCTCCATTTTCCTTATCTGTAGAATCAGAATCAGTAGTTAGTTTTCTAACATCGTCAGTTTGATAGAAGTAATACCTGCTATTGCTATCTCCATCAATAACACCTTCTAATCCTGATACCCATTCCCATATATTACCCCATCCTGCAATTTTGCCATGTACAACGCCTTGCTCAAAGCAGTATTCAACATCCTTGTCTACAACATCAACTTTATCTACATTATCATAACCAGTAAATTGCACAGTTACAAACTTTCTTACTTTAGCAGTCATTTCTCCATCTGCAATTCCTTTAGAACCCTGAATGTTTTCGTATGAATACTGAAAGCCATCAAATTCAAACAATGTGTTTTGAGGAATATTGTTTTGCTTTGCATGACTTAAAGCCAATTGACAATCGAAGATTTTTAAAAGTGGTCGATAATTATTAATCAATTGATAAAAATTCCAAGATGTTCCACCAACTGCACTCATAAATCTGCTGCTGTTAGTATTATAATGGCTATAAGTTTCATCGACATTCTTAACTCTAATTCCTGTTTTATCACCCCAAATGTTAGGTGCAGAATCATTTGCGCTTATACACGGTCCGACACAATCCTGATTGTGTAAATCTTTAGTTTGAAACTTAATGAAAAGTAATGTAGCCCATACATTTTTGTCCAATTGAAAAGTGTTTGCATAAGGCGCATTCAAAGATGTATCCACATTCTTAGCTCTTGCGTAACCCTCTGCACCAAACCTACTAATATAAGTAGTTGGGACACCTAATCCATCAGCCAAATAGCTCACTCCTCCATTACCTGTAGTTGCTGTGCCTGAATGTGTGTTATCTCTAATGCAACGAGAAACCCCGCCTTTTACTATAGCAAAATCCACAGTCATACCGAATGGTTCGATATATATAGCTCTATCACTCCCAAATGTAAAAGGAGCATCACTTACAATTCTGCGCTCAAAGTTTGGATCTGTTCCTCCATTTAAAACATAAAATCCTTTTTCATTAACAAGCATAATATCGCACCCATCGTCTGTAACATCTGTTCCATCTATTATAATCCCAGACGGTGTTCCATCTTCCATTTCAAACCAGTTTGTTTGATTTAAAACTCCAATAACTTTTCCATCTTTTACTTTTGCTACTTTGAAGTCGTTAAAGATAACGTGATCTGTTTGATAACGTTCATCTCCTATCCATCTTATAGGTTGTGCATCGAGACCCCCTTTTTGCCATTCACAACCGTAAAATGTTGCCAATCTGTTATTGAGAATATCCCCTTGATCCTTTGCATAATCTGCTTGCGCTGTTGCATAAGCAGCCGCCAAAGTTGCAGGTTTACCATCCGCTAAACACATCCAATAATCAGTATTGAGAACATCTATACCTTTTGATGGAGTTTGATTTATGTACAAATAAGTACTATCTATACTTGTTATAAAGTCTAATCGTTCATAAACTGTGTTTTCATCATATGCTCCCTTTGGAGTGAACATTATTTTCACATCCAGAAGCGTTAATTTTTCCGCCATATTTTTAATTATTTATAGTTACTACTAAATGTCCTCTTTCATCAATGCTCATGCTTAGGTCAGGAGTATCTCCTTTATCTCCTTTATTACCTT
>JAQVZQ010000233.1 GCA_028708095.1 Dysgonamonadaceae bacterium | reverse complement strand
AAGAGCAAGTTGTGGATGTTAGTCATAATTTCTTTTTCTGATTCATCTGTTACTGGACTTGAAGATATTTCATAACCACCTTCTTCATAGTTTTTCTTAGTTCCAATATAGAATGGACCATAATCTCCATAAGCCGCCATGGCTACAAAATTTTTGGGAGCCATTTTCTTAGCAGCTAATTGATATTCAACAAAAAGCTCACCAGGCATAAAAAGCACGCGAGCATTATCTATACTCAAACATGCAGTTTCTATACTTTTCCCTTCTAACCTTCTTTTATACCAACCGAGTCTGCCCATATTATTTGCAAACCAACGTCCAGTTTGTGTTAACATTTCCTCTTCTATTTTTGCCACATTTTCATTATATGGAAGGAATAGAGGTTCTGTTTTCCATTGAACATTACTAGAGGTGACTTTATGCTTCTGAGTATTATCCCAAGCTCTTTTCATCCCATCCGCCATTTTTAATGCTAATTCAATTCTGATTTCTTTACTACCATCATTATATTTTCCAGCTGCTATATTGCCTCCTGCTCCAGAGAAATGAACATGCAATGCATCTGGCACTTCTGATTGACGTAAAAAACGTGCAATTCCTGGAAAATCGGGGCTTGGAATCTTTGTTAAATAATAACTTTGTGGATGAGTGGCATAAAAACTTAATACAGCCAGAGGCTTTTCTTCATTCCAGAAGCTTATTAAAGATACTTCGGGATCAATTAAACCTTCAGGCATTGAACGCAATAATGAATCTTGAGTAGATGACCCTCGCATTGTAACCACACGTCCATTTTTCTTATAAACTCTTCTATTTGATGCTACTTCGAAAATATCTGAACTTCCTAAACCAACATCTGTAACAGGTTGTGCATTTTCAATTGAAGCTCTTATCGCTTTTTGTAAATCCACAATTAATTCTCTAGCAAATGTACCGTCAAAGCAGCTTAGATCCAAATTGTTTTCTTTTAAAATTTTCTCTGCTGTAAAATCACAAATTGGGGCATCGTGCTGATGAAGTGTATGAACAACAACCCTACTAGCAGTAGTGCCAGCAGCCTCCGCCAATGACTGTTTAAATACATCTTGAGATTCATTTGCAATGCCAATCCAATCTATTGCACACATTACAATTGGCTGATCACTGCCTAATAGTACAACACCTCTTGCACGTAATGTCATCTCGCCAGTTTCTATCATTGGATCATAAGTAAGACGACTTCCTACTGGAGGAGTAGCATCTACATCAAAAACTGCTATCTTTAGCACATCACTTTCAATATTTTTTTGATCAGAGGATTGAGCAAAAACAGTAAATGAAAATGCAAGCAGTAACAGAGTTATAAAAAAATTTTCTCTCATGTTATTTTTTTTGTTTAGTTTATGATTAAAGTATTTGACTTCACCTTTCCATTTTCTATAAATATATATTGAAAAAGGTAAGATGAAGTCAAAATATTTGAGAAAGATTACTTAGCAGATCTAATACGTGCAATTTAATTACTAATAAAAGATATTAGAACTGAAATGTAATATTAAATTAGTACTTTATTTTTACTAAGTCGTCAATTTCTTTACCTTCATGTTCAAACCGAGCTATTGTATAAACGTCATTATCTGAGCCTAATGCAATAGAGTTTACATATGTTGGAAATTTCCCATCTTCGTAGAAAACAGGACCTAAGTCTTTATACTCTTTTTTAGCAATATCATATGTTACAAGATGTAGGTGCTCTAATCCCTTAGGTGCTCCCATGCTTATCTTATCAAGACCTTTAACCCTTACGCCATCTTTATAAATAGGGCCACCAGTTAAATAATAAACAACTCCATCTTTTATTTTAAATCCTAAGTAACCATAGCTAAATTGATCGAACATTCCACATTTTTTAGATGGTTCAGAAGTAATTCTGTCGACTATTTCTATTTTTTTGTTTGTTGGATCAAATGTAAATAAGTATCCTGAGTTACCATGTACTCCATAAGCTTTGTTCTCTGGCTCGTACCATTCCATCTTTCTCCAGTTATAACCCATTGAACCGGCATCCTTAACATCATATGAACCAAAATAGTCAAGTCTTAAATCTACACCCTCTACTTTACGAATAACGGGATCAGAAGGATTATACGAATATATATCGCCCTCGGAAACTGAGTAGTATGCAGTTCCATCGCGTGGATCTACTAAAATAGAACGACATAGTACCCTATAATCGTCTCCTCTTTTTCCTTTTTCACCTAATCCATCAATAGGGCCTAAGTTTTTTAGCTCATCTTTATTTATATCATAATGAATAAAAAAGCCTGTCTGCCATGTTATTCCATAAAGGTGTCCTCTTTTTGTGTCCATTGTCATGGCTAAAATACCTTCTTTATTAGGTTCTATGGCTAAACTCTTTAATTCTCGAGTTTTCATATCATATGACATAAAATGTCCTCCTGGATATAGCTTAAAGCCTTCTGGAGGATTTACTGGCATTTGTTGTGCTCCATCAATAAATTCATAGAAGCCAACATGAGTAGCAAAATATAGTTTACCATTACTCTCATAAAACTCAGTGTGACTCTTCCCTTGTGTTATGTAGTCTTCTGCTTTTTCTCCAAGAACTTCTGATATATCAGCAATAAACTCAGTTTCGTCTTTTTTAGGGTCATACACATACAATTGTGCACCTAAATCATGCCTATATGAACATAGCATGTAATAAACTTTCCCATCACTAGCTGTGGTTATAGCATTATAAGTTTCATGTGCATATTCAAAGCCAGAAAAGTAACGCTTAGCAGCGAGTGATTTTTTAGTATTCTCATTAGTTTTTGTGCTCATTTTTTCTTTTTTTTAATTAGTGTTTAAATTTTTAGTTTTATAATATGTATGATTATTATCGTTATTAGTAAAATTCAAAAATATGCATTTTAACAAAGCATTTTTCCGTTTTTACGTATATCTTATTTCGAAAAACGCAAAAGCATAGATTGCACATTAGCAAACACTAAGATATCAATAATTATTTGAATTAATCAACTAGAAAACGGAAATAGTTGAAATAGAATGTTTTGTTTTAGTATTGCAGTAATTTATAACATTATTTGAGTTTGGGTAGTATATTTTTAGGCAAATAAAATGTTTCGTTTTTATCGATATAAACAGTGACAGAACCTAAATTAAAAGGCTTCCCATTTAATTCTCCAACTGAGGAGAAAGCAGGAATTTTCAAAATGTTCTTTCCCTTTTTTACTATTAATATAGGAAAATCTGCATCTTTATTTTCAATTGTGTAATTAAGCCCCGAAAATACATCATTATGCTTCGCAAAAATATTTTCAGTCATTTCTGTTAGCGGAGTTTTTAATCCTGAAGCTCTAAATAAATAATCGTTTATATCTGTATTTTTCACATTCCCTCTAGGAACAGTTCCATCAGGGTGATATGCTGCAAGTAGTACTTCTTCTCCAGTGTGTCCATATGTTGTAAATCCGAAACACATATAAGCATTCATTATCTTTATTATATTGCTTCTCATACCTGAGCTACTTTTCCCATCCTCACTTTTATCTCCCTTGTAGTTATTCGATGAAATTAAGTTTTTCATCTCATCTTCTGTTAAGTCGATATCTGTATGTTTTTTAAATTCAGATTTTATGTTTTCGGGATTTACTTCAATGAGTTTCTCCTCTAGTCCAGCTGAAGTTAATGTGTATTTTGAAACTTCACCAAATAGTTCTTCTAAAGATAGCTGATTATATCCTCTACAGTCTGATTTACCTATACTGAAACCGCCAGTTCCATGGTCAGATAATATAACAACTACCGTCTCATCGTTATTTTTTGCAAAGTTTATTGCTTTTCCAACAGCTTCGTCAAAAGCGATAAATTCTGTGATGATAGCAACTGGATCTTTTTGATGAGCTGCCCAGTCCACTTGACTACCTTCTACCATCAAAAAAAACCCATTTTCTTTTGTCGATAAAATATTAAGCGCCTTTTCAGTCATTTCAGCTAATGACGGCACCTCATCATAATTACGATCTATATCAAAAGGTAATACTTTATCACCAAATAAGGCCCATACTTTATTGGTATCATTATAATTTAGCATTGCTTTCCGATCATTCTGAATAAGTGTTGTGCCACTATTTTTAAAATGCTGTTTTATATCTTCAGTTAATAAACCATTTCCTCCTCCAAACATTACATCTAAATTTTGATAGGCCATTTGCGAAGCAAGTGCTTTGGAGTTACCACGATTATAGTGATGCGATGCGCAATCTGCTGGGGTGGCGTCAGTAAAATGGCTTGTTACAACTAATCCAGAGGCTTTATTTTTTTCGATGCGTGAGGCTTCAAGTATAGTGACAAGTGGTTGATAAGCCATTGTAGAATCTGATTCAAATAAATCATTAGGGTCAGCTAACGGATAAGTTGAAACCCAACCAGCTCGTGAAGGCACTCCTGTCATATAGCAAGAAGTAGTAGGAGCCGAATCACCTATAGGAGCATTTGATGAAAATGTTGTAACGGTTCCCGTAAAATAGGGGTCAACATGAAGCTTGTCTCCCATATTATTGTATACTTTGTACCACCTAGCCGCAGAATAAACAGCTGTTGAGGTACCATCAGGAATCATAAGAATTACATTTTTCACAGGTCTTACTTCCTGAGTGAAAGATAAAGACGAAAACAATATGAGGACTAAAAAGCAATAAAGTTTTCTCATTTTATTTGTAATTTATATGTGTTTTGTAATGTATAAATTTCAGCACACATATAAAAAGATATTTGTATTTTTTACAGTATGTTTTCACTTAAAGATGTTTGCTTAAAATATATACATAGCACAGCCTTTTTATATCGTTATAAAAAGGCTGTGACAGTTTTTGGCAGTATAATTTAAAGTGATATTATCAATGTAAAACTATATACTTTATCAATTAAAGTTTGACTTTAGTGCTTAACAGAAGGAAGCATCTGTGACCAAATTGAATCTATATCATCACCAACTTTCGAGTCTTTGGTAATATCCCAAAAACTTGTTTTGTTCATTTTCATTGCCAAAGTTGTAGTAATGAAACTTTGTGTCCATCCAGTTAAAGTACCCCATGGGCCCCAGCCAAAGTCTGCATTAGCTCCATAAAATTCCCATCCATCAAAGTCAAATGCACGGAACCAGCAACCATCCAAATCAGCACGACCTGTGGAAGTGCTTTGAATTCTCACAAGAAAGTCTGCTAATTTATCAACAGATTCCAAATACTTTGGATCTTGAGTAGCTTGTGCAGCTTCATTTAATGCAAAAAATGCAAAGTTGGTTGTATATAACATATCTGCTACTGGATCACCATTAAAGTGAATTAGTGGAGCTTCGGTTGTTCCATAATTCTTGTTGTCAAAAGGTGCATCATACTTTCCATTGATTCCTTCTCCTAGTTCTTCTCTTAATGCACCGCATGCTACCTGATGTTCAAGTAAATCATCAATTACTAAATTAAGCCAATCTCTATTTTGCTCGTTGTTTTCAACACGCACCAACCAAGAAAGTGGCAGTATCAT
>JAQVZQ010000232.1 GCA_028708095.1 Dysgonamonadaceae bacterium | reverse complement strand
TAGCAGTGGGAGCAGTTCGTTTGTCTTCACGGTTAAAGCCATTAGCAGCCCATAGTAAGTTGGACAAAACGGCGATAGGCATATCTTTATTTATGAAATCTCTCGAAGACTTACGTTCACTTAAAGCTTGCATAAGCGGTTTACCACTGTTTTTATTGGGCGCATTTAGCTTAATATCTTGAGCAGACATAGGAAATAAGGATACGATACTCAAAGTCATAACAATTATTTTTTTGACCATAGCATGAATTTTTTAAAAAGTTAGTTATACAAACATACGAAAAACATTTATAATTCACTATGTTTTTAACACATAACACTTTAAAGCTAAGGAGTATACTTTTGTCAATATTTCTTCGCTATATTGTTCAACAACATATTAGTTAAAAAGTTATAGAAAAAGTGTTGATAAGTTCTATTAAAATTATTACATTTGCCTACTTTTAAATTGATAATAAAGCTGAATTATATTTCATGAAAAAACTTATCTCCACAGCATTGTTGCTGACCATCATATCGTATGTTTCTCTTTCGGGGCAAGTACAGCTTAGCGACAGTGCTAAGATTAGTCTGATGACAGTGTCTCCTTGGACAGGTGCAATATATTCACTTTATGGGCACACAGTGTTAAAAGTAGAAGATGACTCAACGGGAGTAGATGCTTGCTTTAACTATGGTTATTTCGATTCGTCTCAGCCCGACTTCATGTATCATTTTATCCGTGGAGAAACCGACTATGTGTTGGGAGTTACTTCTTATCAAGATTTTCTAACTGAAAATCAAATGAAAGGTCTTGAAGTTGTTGAACAGGAGCTAAATCTATCACTTAAACAAAAGCAACAACTATGGGAAGATTTATATATAAATTCTCTTCCTGAAAATTGTCGCTATAGATACAATTACTTTTTTGACAATTGCGCTACACGACCAAGAGATATGGTAGAGAAAGTTTTGGGCAAACCAATTATATATACTGCTACTAATAAAAATCAAACTTTTCGAGATTTGATTCATGAGTGCGTTAGCGAATTTGTATGGATGGAATTTGGAATTGATTTGGTAATTGGTTCAGATGCCGACAAAGTTATATCTGATAGAGAAAAAATGTTTTTGCCTTACTATCTAATGAATGCCTTTGAAGGTGCAAAAATAGTTTATGACGATACAAACAAGCCTCCATTAGTAAAAACTACAACAAAAGTTCTTGAGGCTGATAATAAGGATACTACTCTTAACGAATGGAGTTTGTTAGATCCATTATCAATAGCATTCGTATTGCTTATTGTATCATTGTTGATTTCATTTTCACAACTTCGCTTTGATCATTCAAAAACAGCTTTAATTTATGATACTATGTTGTTTTTAGTGGCTGGTTTAGCTGGTTTGGTGGTTACATTTCTTGTTTTCTTTTCAGAACACCCAGCTACAAGTCCGAACTGGAATTTGGCATGGTTGCATATTTTCCATTTAATTTTTGCTTTTTTATTTTGGGTAAAGTCTTTTAAAAAGCTCGTATATTACTATCATTTTATTAACTTTGCAGTGTTAAGTTTGTTCCTATTAAGTTGGTGGTTTTTACCACAACAAATGCCCTTGGCAACCATACCTTTTGCGTTGAGTTTATGGTTACGCTCTTCGACCAACTTTTTGATAATAAGGAACGACTTCTTAAAAAACAAACAATATAAAACAGCAAAGTACATGCAGGCAGGGTGGAGTCATTGAGTAATTTTAATTATTTAAGTTATATAAACCTACACCCACGTTACACAAAGACATAATGATTAGATTTTTATCATCAATATTAGCCCTTTTCTCAGTCACCACTATATATGCTCAACAAAATGCTATACCAAAGTTAGTTGTGGGTATCACGATTGACCAACTACGGGGTGATTATTTAGAACATTTCAAAAAAAACTTTGGAGAAAAAGGATTCAAAAGATTGCTAAACGAAGGCGTTGTTTATAATCAAATGGTTTACAACTTCCCATCTCCTGACAAGGCATCGGCTACTACTACTATATACACTGGCACCGTTCCATTCTATCATGGAATTGTGAGTGACAAGAAAATCTCGAGTGAAGACTTTTCTGAAGTTTCATCGTTCTTGGACAGTAAATTCATGGGTAACTTTACATCCGAGAAACTATCACCACTTCCATTAAAAGTTTCTACTATTACTGATGAGCTGAAAGTTGCGTCGAATGGCAAGTCCGATGTGTTCGCTTTTTCATCTGATGCTTCAGGTGCTTTAGCGTCGGGCGGACATTTAGCAAGTGGAGCATTCTGGATTGAAGACTTTACGGGACATTGGGCAACAACAACATTCTATACCACATACCATCGATTTATTGATGAATACAACCGAAGCGATCAATCACTCAACACAAGGATAAGTAGCTTAGTGTGGAAGCCAAAATCAGCAATAGAAACGTACAACGCATTTCCATACACACAAAATATAAAAAGTTTTCAACATAATTTAGCTACCAATAAGAACAATAACTTTCGACTTCTGAAACAAACCCCATATATAAATGAAGAGATAAGGAAGATGGGTGTAAGTGCTATTAAGAATGCAGAACTTGGTAAAAAAGAGGTTCCTGATTTTCTTGCTCTTAATTTCTATGCCGGAAACTTTGACCAAGCCTTAGACAAAAACTACTCAATAGAAATACAAGATACTTATCAACGCCTCGATCAAGATATTGCACAAATAATTGATGCTGTTGATGAAGCCGTAGGTTTAGAAAATGCATTCATTTTTGTAGTATCAACAGGTTATTTCGACGAACAAGAGGTATATCCTAAAGAAGCTCGTTTTTCTGGCGGAGATTTCAAACCAGACAGATGTGAAGCACTTTTGAATATGTACTTAATGGCCATTTATGGCAGAGAGAACTGGATTAAAAAGTATCATAACGAACAAATCTATTTTGACAGGAAGCTTATCGAAGAAAAGAAAGTAGATTATCGCGAGCTTCAAGAACGAGCTGCTGATTTTCTAATTCAATTTTCGGGTGTACAAGATGTTATTACTTCTTATCAAATGCTTCATGGTGCATATAATGAAGCAATTCAAGTTTATAAAAATGGGTTTCACAGAGATATTACTGGCGATCTATTTATTGAATTACAACCAGGATGGAGAATTGTTACAAACAAAAACCCAACTAATCACAAAAGAGTAAGAAGCAATGCAATGGCAACACCCGCTATTTTTTTTGGCAATAACTTGAGGCCACAAAAAGTGAATAGGGTAATAGATGCTACAGAAATTGCACCTAGTGTTACCCACAGACTACGTATTAGAGCTCCCAATGCATCTAATAATATGATTTTGCAGGAGTTGTTTTAAATTTATATCTTATAAAAACATTATCTAAAATATACGACGTGGGATAAAAAGCTACGTAACTAATAAAAACTTATGGCATTTAATAATATTATATCAAAACTATTTGGAAATAAAGCACAACGCGATTTAAAAGAAATGAATCCGTATGTGGAGAAAATCAAAGTAGTTTACCCCGAAATAGAAAAACTGTCGAATGATGAGCTTCGTAGTAGAGCAGTCGAAGTAGAAAAACGTATTCAAGACTATGTTTCGGAAGAAAAAGACAAGATAAACAAGCTCAAAGAAGGAATAGAAGATATTGAGCTTGAAGAGCGTGAAATGATTTGGGAAGAGATAGACAAAATTGAAAAAGATATCTCTGAAAAATTTGAGGTAATACTTGAAGAAGTTTTGCCCGAGGCATTCGCGATTATGAAAGATACAGCACGCCGATTTACCCAAAATGAAAAAACTGTGGTAACTGCTAATCAGTTTGATAAAGACTTGGCTGCATCACACGATTTCGTTTACATAGAAGGTGATAAAGCGATCTATAAAAATAGTTGGGTTGCTGGTGGAACAGAAATTGTGTGGAATATGATACACTATGATGTTCAGTTATTTGGTGGTGTGGTGCTTCATAAAGGGAAAATTGCAGAGATGGCAACGGGTGAGGGTAAAACTCTTGTTGCAACACTGCCTGTTTTTTTAAATGCACTCACACACAATGGTGTACACGTCGTGACAGTGAATGATTACTTAGCAAAACGTGACTCTGAATGGATGGGACCATTATACATGTTTCATGGTTTAAGTGTAGATTGTATTGATAAACACACTCCCAACTCGGACGAACGACGAAAAGCTTATGAAGCAGATGTCACATTTGGCACAAATAATGAGTTTGGATTCGATTATCTGAGGGACAATATGGCTATTTCGCCAAGCGATTTAGTGCAACGTAAACACAACTATTCTATAGTAGACGAGGTGGACTCCGTCTTGATTGACGATGCACGAACACCTTTAATTATCTCTGGCCCAATACCTAAAGGAGATGAACAACTATTTGATGTATTTCGCCCGCGGGTTGAGTTGATTGTGAAAGCACAACGCGATATGTCAACTAAACTTCTAGCCGAAGCTAAAGTGAAAATGGCATCTGAAGATAAAAAAGAACAAGAAGAAGGTGCATTATTGTTGTATCGCTCATTTAAAGGTTTACCAAAAAACAAACCTATTATTAAATTTTTGAGTGAACAGGGAGTGAAAGCTGCTATGCTTAAAACGGAGGAGAACTATATGGCGGAACAAAACCGCAATATGCATATTGTAACTGATCCGTTGTATTTTGTAATTGATGAAAAAAACAATAGCATTGATCTTACTGATAAAGGTATTGATATGTTGACTGGGAAGTCAGATGATCCTACGTTCTTCGTATTACCTGATATTGGTGCTCAACTTTCTGAGTTGGAAAACTTGAATCTCTCTGATGAAGAAAAAGCAGAAAAGAAAGATGAATATCTTCAAAATTATGCAATAAAATCAGAAAGAATACACACTGTAAACCAACTCCTTAAAGCTTACACATTATTTGACAAGGACGACGAATATGTTGTAATTGAAAACAAGGTGAAAATTGTGGATGAGCAAACAGGCCGTATCATGGAAGGCAGAAGGTATTCAGATGGATTGCATCAGGCTATCGAAGCAAAAGAAGGTGTGAAAGTGGAAGCTGCAACACAAACATTTGCTACAGTTACGCTACAAAATTACTTTAGAATGTGCAACAAGCTTGCTGGTATGACTGGTACTGCGGAGACTGAGGCAGGTGAGTTGTGGGATATCTATAAATTGGATGTGGTTGTAATTCCTACCAACAAACCAATTGTTCGTAATGATATGAATGACCGCATTTATAAAACAAAACGAGAAAAATATAGTGCTGTTATAGACGAAATAAGCCGTCTGATTGAAGCAGGTCGTCCAGTATTGGTTGGTACAACTTCTGTGGAAGTATCTGAGCTATTAAGCAGAATGCTTAATTTACGAAAAATAAAACACAATGTATTGAATGCTAAGCTTCATCAACGTGAAGCAGATATTGTAGCTAGTGCAGGTCAAGCTGGTATAGTAACTATTGCTACCAATATGGCAGGACGTGGAACGGATATTAAGCTATCAGCCGAAGTTATAAAAGCTGGTGGTTTGGCCATTGTTGGTACAGAGCGTCACGAATCTCGACGA
>JAQVZQ010000018.1 GCA_028708095.1 Dysgonamonadaceae bacterium | reverse complement strand
GCAATCCGTAAAAATGGAGCTAAAGTAATTGGCATGGTGTCAATTTTTACTTACGGTTTCCCAATTGCTGCGCAAAACATGAAAGAAGCAAATGTTGAGCTGACCAGCTTAAGCAATTACGAGGCTATTTTGGAAGAAGCTCTCAGCACCAACTATATCGATGAGTCTGAATTAAAAACATTGCACGATTGGAGAAAAAAACCTGATACATGGGGCAAATCGGATAAAACAAAACAAAAAAGATGACAGAGTTTATAAGCGATGTAAAAAAGATACCTCATTCAGATAGTTTGATTTTTAAGGTGCTTTCCGATTTAAGCAACCTAGAGTTGTTGAAAGATAAGATTCCTGAGGATAAAGTATCAAATTTCACATGCGATACTGACAGTTGTTCATTTTCAGTGGATCCACTAGGGAATGTAAGGTTTGTTATCATTGATCGCGAACCTAACAAAACAATTAAATTTAAAGCGGAGGATGTACCTTTCGATATAAATGTATGGATACAACTTGTTTCAAAAGGTGAGAATGAAACTTTAATGAAGTTAACAATACAAGCTGATTTGAATGTATTTATCAAATCGATGGTTAGTAAACCCATGGAAGAAGCCTTGGATAAGATTTCTGAAATGATTGCAGAGCTTTCGTATGAAGATTTTGCAGTTGAATAACTAAATGTATATGTAACCTTTTGTAATGACCGGCCAATGTGTCGGCCATTGGTGAATTAATTGGGCTATGTAAGATCATCATGAGAACAAGCAGAACTATACCACTGCTGTTTCAACATTACACCATGTTCATTTCTCTTCCAACCTTTGCCACGCCATAAAAAACTGAACTTCCGTTGGTGTAAGAACTTTCATGAGGGTTCTGTAAATAGGTTCTTCCGATTTCTCTTTCAATAACAATTTAGCCTCTTCCATTTTAGCTTTTGATATAAAATCATCAATCTTTGTTTCACCTGTTTCCAAAAATTTAGCCAGATGTCCCGCAATAGTACTCTCTTTCAGATTCCTGATTTGTGTAATCTCTTCAATTGTCTTTCCTGAGTTATATAAGTCCAAGCTCTCTTTTTGGGTAGCTCCTTTTACCTGCTTTGGCTTTGTTTCTTTTTCTGACGACCCTATTTCGCTCATACGCGAGGATAGATTTTTCTCTTCACAATACTTCCTTATTTCATCCAGAAAGAAACTGCCATACTTTTCCAGCCTCACTTTCCCAAAACCATATATTTGCAAAAAATCTTTAGGTGTTTGCGGTAAAAAATCAGCCAGTTGTTGTAACGACTTGGTGCGAGCAATTATGTATGCAGGAACCATATCCTCTTCTGCAAGGTTATTTCTTATTACAGTTAGTCGTTGCATCAAATCGGGATGGATTGAAACAATTGGTCCTTTATTGCTTGCACCATGCGTTTGCAAATTGGGTAGTTTGATAATAAAGTTCTTTCTCCATTTAAAGTAGTTTTCAATGGTGAACTCTTGCTTCAAGTTTAAGATAATTCCTCTCTTTTGTGCCACTTGGGTGTATACATTCAGTAAATCTTCATTGTAAGACTTAGCATTCGCTTTGTCGTCGGTGTATGCAGGAGAATCATCAATCTGTTCCAACAGTCCCTCCAACTTTTCATCAAAATATTCTGATGAAGCACTTAGTCTTTCTTGTAAAAGAGGATTGTCTATTGGTTTGCTATTGAGTATTTGGGTGAGTTGATTAATAAATTTATCGGCAACCTGTTTTATTTCGCTAACTTGATCAGCCAAGGTCGCTAAGTATGGAGCTGTTTCATCGTTAAAAGAAGACCCTGCTTTGTTTACATCATTCCTCAAGTAAGCAACCAATTTTTGAATTGGATTAAACTCAAACAAGTCAATCAATAATTGTTTACGATACTCCGTTTGAGAGTCTTCCAGCTTTTCTATAAGTTCTTCCGCTTCATTCTTCCTATCAGAGAACTTAAGAATGTTTGCTTCATTGCGAATACTGCCCGCATTAATTTTGCTTTTCAACACAATACCTTCCAATGTTCTGCAACGACTAAGCGCAACATATACTTGCCCTGGTGCAAAAGCATCGCCTGCATCAATGACGGCTTTATCAAATGTCAGTCCCTGGCTTTTGTGTATGGTGATAGCCCAAGCATGGCGCAATGGAATTTGGGTGAAACTGCCTGTTATCTTTTCCTCCAACTTTGTGGTCTCTTTGTTTACCGTATAGGTCATGTTTTCCCACATAACAGGCTCTACGTATATGGCATTCTCCTCACCTGGGCAAGTAACCATCACGTAGTCATTATCAATAAAAGTTATTTCACCAATCTTACCATTGTAAAACCTGCGAGGAGTTTCGGTATCGTTTTTCACGAACATCACTTTCGCTCCTTTTTTTAGCTCCAACTCTGTGTCCACTGGGAAGTTGTTGGTTGGGAATGATCCTTTTATTTCAGCAGTAAACCAATGCGACTTTTCTTTAATCTTTTTCAGCTCTGCACTGTTTATCAAATCTGCTTTATAGTTATGCGTAGTAAGTGTGATGAAAGCATCCTCTTCTTTTGGAACAAAAGTGGGATTATAAGTACTTTCGAGTTTCTCCAGACTTTGTGGAGTAAGTTTGTTCAGTCGCACTTCATCCAATATCTGAATAAATTCAGCATTCTTTTGACGAAACACTTTATCTAGTTCAATATATATCATGGGCACCTGCTGCATAACATGGCTATTGAAAAAATGAATGCCTTCGTAATAGCTCAATAGAATTTGCATTTCGTCCCGTTTTGCAACAGGTGATAGCTGAAACATATCTCCTATAAATATCACCTGAACACCCCCAAAAGGTTCGTTATCTCTATACCTGTAGTGCCTCAACACAGTGTCAATGGCATCCAATACATCGGCACGCACCATACTTATTTCGTCAATAACCAATAGCTCCAACTCACGCAAAACCTGTTGTCGCTTGCCCTGCATTTTCATTTTGCTTATCAACTCCTTCTTGCCTATTGGGGTGGGAGTGAATGGTGAAAAGGGCAGTTGGAAGAAAGAGTGTATCGTAGTTCCACTCGCATTTATTGCTGCTACGCCAGTAGGAGCAACTACTGCTATCTGCTTAAAAGTTTCAGACTTTAGCTTTCTCAAAAAAGTTGTCTTGCCTGTTCCTGCTTTTCCGGTAATAAATGTAATTTGCTTTGTGTGATTGGCAAAGCCATGTGCTAATTGGTAGTAGTCGGACATAATGAAGATGTTTTTATTGAAAAAGCTAAGGTAGTAATTTTATGTTAAATGGTGAAAGTTTTTAAATATAAAATTTTTGTTTTGTTTTTTTTGAAGAATATGTTGAGTAGTAGCAATGAAATAATTACATAGTATTTCTACAATTACTAGAAATTTAAAAACCCAAGCCAATGAGGAGATTAACAATATTTAAGGGGGGGGGGTGATTAACCTGTAAACTTTTTTTGTTTGGAGGGTTTATTATCTACTTTTGTCTTCTCAAAAACATAAAGTCATACTATGTAGAAGAAAAAACTATATGGTTACATTTAAAAAACAAAGTCGATATGAAAACAAAACTCACCCTAGTAGCTTTGCTACTAACAATCTTCACAATTAACACAATAAAGGCACAAGGCGAACTCTTTTTCTCAGGTTATGTATATTTTGAAGATACTTCAGAAAATCAAATAACTATACCTTTTGCAACCATTAAGTTTTATGAAGTAGATAACCCAAACAAAATTGTAGCCGTAGCTATTTCGCAAACGAATGGTGGTTACGTAATCAAGGGTTTAGACACTCACAATAAATATATTGTTAAAGTAAGTGCGCCAGAGATTGAGGAGCAATCGTTTATTTCGAGACCCAATAATGGAAAAATAAAATCTGGAAATATCTCTGTTCATACTCAATTGGTTGTTGATGAAGGCTATGAAAATCCTGTAGAGAAACAATCATTTACGCCCGATACGTTTGAAAAAAATAAAGACCTAACACTTGTACAGATGATTGAGCTGCTACCAGAATTGGAGGTGATTAGTAATGATATAATGACTAAAGATGGAGGGTCGGTACGTTTGATGGTAAATGGCTTTAATTCAGAGAGCACTCTTTTTCTCAACTCAAAGACTACCCGGTAGTAGATCTCGTGAAAAGTATGGATTATTATGATTTATCAGATTTCGAAGGTTATTTGTATGACGGTGTGTTAAACATTAGACTTAATGCAGGAGATGAAGCTGCTGATCCTGGCTTTAGAGCTGTTAGTTTAATGCCTTACAATAAATAAATCCACATGCTCTCTCACGCTCAAATTAATTAAGAATGAAACGTACTGTACTCTTCCTATTATTATCCATTGCTGTAACAACTAGTCTTTATTCGCAGGTACAGATGCGTGGAACAATTACCACATTAGATAACGACAAGACTACTCCTGTCGAGTTCGCCAATATAGTTTTGTATAGTGCAACAGATACCACAAAGATGATTGCTGGAACGGTAAGTGATTTGAAAGGCAACTATTTGTTTGAAAACTTAGAGATCGGACGTTATTATCTTGTAATTTCGTATTTGGGATACAAAACACTGTCTCAACAAATGCGTGTAGTAATGCCTTCGAGTGGCGATTTTCTGAAAAGAGACTTCACATTGGAGCAAGATGCTCAAATGCTATCAGAAGTAACTATAGAGGGGCAGTTGCGACACCAATATATCGATAAAGCTAGCTATACTTTCACTTCAAAAGATGTGAAGTCGGCTCGTTATTCAAAGGACTTGCTTCAGAAACTTCCTGAATTGATGATTGACGCACAATCACAAAATATAAAGACATTGAAGGGGGGCTCGCTGCTCATTCTTATTAATGGAGTTGCCTCAACTGACAATGACTTGAAGTTACTTCCGCCCGACAAAGTATTACGTGTAGAGTATTACGATTTTCCTCCTGCTCGCTATGCGGGTGCAGGTGCAGTAGCAAATATCATTACACGTTCGTTGAACGATGGTTATGGTGGTGGAGTTGATTTGTCGCACGCTGTATCTACGGGGTTTGGTAATGATAATGCTTACTTTGGATATAACCGAGGGCGAAATCAGTTTAAAGTAGAGTATCATTTAAGCTATCGCGATTATAGAAAAAGAGAAAGCGAAAATCTCTATAGTTACTTCTTAAATGATGAAGCACGTGAAAGCTCTTACTTAAAGAAAAATAAATTTGGTTACACTACGCATACAGTCGGACTGAAATACACCAATCAATTGATTGATGACTATATTTTTCAAGTAACCCTAAAACCTAATTTCGAGACACGTTTTGAAGATGGCACGTCGGATATAACCAATACTTTTGGTAACCAAACAACATCTAACAAAGGAACAAACGAAAGCAATACAACCATTTTAAGCCCTGTAGCAGATATTTACTATTGGAAAGCATTACCCAACCAGAGCGAAATATCTGCAAATATAGTTGGGACAATGTTTCGTACATCCGTAGAGGAAAATGCATATGAATATCTACAACTTTCGCAAGAACAAACATTAAAGGATGAAATGAAGCTTGAAAATCGTAAACAGTCGCTTATAGGTGAAATGGCATATACAAAAAAGCTGGGTCGCACAGCATAGAATTCAGGCTATAGGTTAGAGACAAGTTGGCTCGATTCTGATATTGACAACCTACTTGGTTCTTTCAACTATGATTCGCGTTACACACAACAATACCTATATAGCGAACTATCGGGGATAAAAAATAAATTGCTTTATCGAATTAGTTTGGGAGGCAAATATCTGACAAACAAAAGCTATTCCAACCAGTACAATCAATTTGTATTTACCCCATTGGCTATGCTGGGTTATCAGATAGACAACCATAACACAATTCGCTTTTTGCTACAGCGAGATACGGAGTTACCATCTGTGTCAGATTTAAGTAACAATGCACAAGTTATTACTTCCGATATTATTTCAAAAGGTAACCCATTGTTACAAAATGCAACACAAACAGTTGCAGGACTAATATATACACTGAATAATAAATTCTTGAATTTGAATACAGGAATAGTGTATAGTTATACTGATAAAGCCATTAATCAATACTTCACACACGATGATGTGAACAACTACATTGCACTGACAAAAGAGAATGCTGTGTATTCAAAAGAGTTTGGTGGTTATGTATCTGGTCAAATAAAACCTTTTGGCACGGATATCTTTTCCATTAGAACATCTGCACAATTTGTGCGTCAACAATTAAAAAGCAATCTTGTGGGAAGTATATCCAACTGGTATGTTCCTATTGATATTTATGCAGTATTTCAAACCAACAAATGGATGCTTTCCTATGAATATAGATTTACATCTAATAATTTAGAAGGTGCCTACTTGGTGCAAGATGAGAACAAGTCAAACTTTACAGCACGTTATAAATACAACAATAGACTATCGTTTTCAGCAGGTATGCTTTGTACCTTCACACCTTCACGTTACTATCAAGAAACATTGCCTGGCAGTTTCGCTTATCACCAACGCGACACAATGATTTTTGATAACAAATCGATGATAATATTGGGTGTGAGTTGGAACTTCAATAAAGGCAAAGACTATTCTACTAAGCGTACGTTGATGAATGCGGATAAAGATGCAGCGGTTTTTTAATTTGTAATTTTTTTGTGGCATCAAAAAACATAATCAAAAGTTGTAACCTTGAACAGGTTTGTGCGGATATCCATCTTCGCTTTATTGATGGTAACATAATAAAAGGCACAGATAGATGTATGTGCCAACGGGGGGATGTACGACAGCTATTTGTGACAAAATGCATCATTTTGTCACGAAAAACCACACAAAGTGTTAGCATTACACCCTTAACAGCGTTAGAAAGAACTATTTGTTTTTACTTTGTACGCTTTTGATCGTTAGAAAGTACTATATGTTTTTACTTTGTATGTTTTTGATCGTTAGGAAGAACTATTTGTTTTTACTTTATACGTTTTTGATCGATCAAAAGTACTATTTGTTTTCACTTTGTACCCTTAATGACGATGAAAAGCGAATAATGGGCTTCATACAAGTTCTTGAAATATTGCGGGAGCAATCAATTGGTGTCTACCGAGCTATTTAACCATGACGAACAAACAGATACGACACTTTAAAATAGTTATGGGTGGTGTGTAAGGGCCTACACAATCCCGCAAGAGATGTAATTGTTATAGCACCTAAGATTTAACATCAACCATTACCCCGCAATAGGGGTGGTATTATATATTCCACTCGCATTTATTTATCTGTGGCAACTACAATTATTGGCAACGACTCGGATGGATAATCTCACTCATTAGTGAAAATAGTACTTCCACAAACATTTTTCTACTTTCTAAAGATGAAATAGTCCTTCTCTGAACAATTTATGCTTTCTACTCAGTAGAAAGTCCTTCCCTGAACAATTTATCGCTTTCTACTGAGTATAAAGTCTTTCTTCTAACAAGTTTTGGCTTTCCACCGAGTAGAAAGCATTTCTCTTAACAATTTCTGGCTTTCTACTGAGTATAAAGTATTTCCCTTAACAAGTTCTGGCTTTCTACTGAGTATAAAGTATTTCCACTAACAAGTTTTGGCTTTCTACTGAGTATAAAGTATTTCTACTAACAAGTTTTGGCTTTCTACTGAGTAGATAGTATTTCCTTTAACCCAACTTGAGCATTTTTCCCTTAAAGCTTATAATTATTCAGATCATTATAATTTTCTCTTTATTTTCTCAAAGCAATTCTTCAAATAAGATAGATAGTATATTAGAGGAGTCGTTTCAACAATTAACTCAGCTCCAATTTATCGAATCGCTGAAACAATCAGACAAAGCGTTACATCTTTCTTTAGAAGCTGATGACGAAAAAGGAGTAATATATTCTTACTTGCATATTGCTAGGGCGTTGCAAGAAGTAGGGCTAAGGAAAGAAGCACTTAAGTACGTCGATAAAATTGAAAAAAATGTATTTTTTAAAAAAGATGCTTTTGTTCAGTCACAAACACATTACCTTAGAGGTAGAATAGCATCTAGCCAACGTCTTTATAGTTTAGAAAAGGAGCATTATTTGAAACAGTTGAAAGCTTCGGAGAATATTGCCGATCCAAAAAGAAAAGAGCTTTCTATAACTATGGCTTATTTTTATATTCAACATCTTTATGGCAAGCAAAACAATGCGGACTCAGTAGAGCTCTACCAAGAGCTGCTAAGGGAGCACTTTAGGGACAATAACAACGATAGTATAGGGAGTTCCTATTACATTTCGCTTTATGTTGATAAAGGATTGCTTTATAAGAACCTTAGAAGATATGATGAGGCTGCTGAACAATTAGACAAATCCCTTCAGTTTATACAAAATGACAATACATCTCTCTTGTTTTATATTTTACAAGTATATGGTGATCTTGAGATAGCAAAAGGAGATACGGTGAAGGCTATTTCATATTATAAAGGAGCATTGAAACATAGTATCGATGTGAATATTAATCATAAAACAATGTACCTTCATAAAAGAATCTCAGATTGTTTGATGCAAAATGAGGAATCAATTGATGAAGCAAAACACCACTTAAGAGAGTATAATATCATTAATGACTCTCTTGAGAGACACAATAAAATGGTTGTTGATTTGATTTTAAGTGGGATTGTTAAGGAAAAAGATGAGTCCTCAGCTAAAAAAGCTAGGCGCTTTAGGTGTAATATTTAAGCACTTACATTGGTTTCAATCATTATTGCAACTTTTTTGATTGTAAGGAATCTTAAAAGCAAGAAAATGTTATTAGAAAAAAATCAGGTACTAGTTTCTAAAAAAGAAGAGATAGAACTGCTAGAAGAAGAGCTTGAGAATAATATATTTAATGATATAATAGAACTTGCGAAAAGTAATAGTCCGGAGTTTCTTTCCCTTTTTAGTGAAGGCTACCCTGAATTTATACACGCTATGAAAAAATTAGACCCAAATATTCGAAGCTCAGAGCTTTATTTTACTGCACTGGCTTATCTCAACTTTTCTACAAAAGACATTGCTAACTTCACTTTTGTTACAACTAGGGCTGTTCAAGTTAGGAAAAACAGGATGAGAAAGAAGTACAATATCGAATCGAATGTTGACTTTAATGAGTGGTTTAGGAATTTAGAGAATGAAAAAGTTATGTAAAGAGGGATTAAGGAATTAAATTACTGTACATATTTTATAAGTATTAGTTTTTTTTATTTCAAGAAGCGGTGTATTTATATAGAAAAGCCCACCGAGGAAAAACTCAATAGGCTTTTACTTTCAATATCAACTCCCTACTTAGTTTTCTTTGTATCACTTTTTTTATCTGCAGGTTTCTTGTCAACAATGCTTGTGCTTTTTTTAGCACCTGGAACAACCTTCTTCTTGTCTTTAGAATCTTCTTTAGTTTTCATAATATTCTTGTATTAAGAGACTATCCATTAATTTGGTTAGTTCACCAATTAAACATTTCGCAATTAATTTTGTTTGCGAAACAGTATATATATCTGCATTGTAAAGTGCTACTTTAAAACTTTATTTTAAGTGCTTTAGCATACTTTATTTTGTTTGAAATATCTTCTAAATAACAAAAAGGAAATTGGTGAAAGCTTTTTTAATTATGTAACTGCTTTGAAAACATTAAATAATAAGATTATTAATAAAGCCTGGAATCGTTTTTATCATCTATTACAAACACCAACTGCTTTTTTTTTAGTATTTTTGTAAGAATCGAATTGAATGAGATTATTTAAATCATTATTTGATTCTATTTTTATGCGAAAAAATCAATATAAACTATTATGAACTTATTAGAAGATATCCTTACTTCAGCGAAAAATGATAAGCAACGAATCGTGTTGCCTGAGAGCACTGAAGAAAGAACTTTAAAAGCAGCAGATTTACTTATAAAAGATGGTGTAGCACACATAGTTTTAATAGGAGATGAATCTGAAATCGAAGAGAGAGCAAAATCTTTGAATCTTAACAATATCGAGAAAGCAATTGTTGTAAACCCAAAGAGTCACGACAAGAAAGAAGCATATATTGAATTGCTTTGTGAATTGAGAAAGCACAAAGGAATGACGAAAGATAAAGCAGAAACGCTTGTAGAGAATCCATTGTACTTAGCTTGTTTAATGATAAAAAATGGTGATGCAGATGGTGAGGTTGCAGGAGCAAAAAACACTACCGGCGATGTTTTGCGTCCTGCATTGCAGATAATAAAAACCCTTCCTGGTATAAGGGTTGTTTCTGGTGCATTTTTAATGTTTACACCACAAAGCGAATATGGTGAGAATGGAGTGCTTTTGTTTGCTGATTGTGCGGTTATGCCAAATCCAAATGCAAATGAATTAGCTCAAATAGCATTGTCTTCTTCCCAAACATGGCGTGCACTTGTAGGAGAAGATCCACGAGTGGCTATGTTGAGCTACTCAACGAAGGGTAGTGCACAGCATGAAATGGTAGATAAAGTTGTTGAAGCCACAAGAATAGCCAAAGAGATGAGCTCCGATTTAATTATTGATGGAGAACTTCAGGCAGATGCTGCAATAGTTCCCTCAATAAGTAAAGCCAAAGCCCCAGATAGCGTTTTGGGAGGAAAAGCAAATGTATTGGTTTTTCCTACATTGGAAACAGGAAACATCGCTTATAAATTGGTGCAACGATTAGGGAATGTTAAAGCCATTGGACCCATTTTGCAGGGTATGGCTGCACCAATAAATGATTTGTCAAGAGGTTGCTCTGTTGAAGATATATATAAAATGGTTGCAGTAACTGCTAACCAGGCAATTGAATACAAAAAGAATAAACAAAAATAAAGAGATGAGTGAGTTAATTATTGAACCATTAGAACAGTATGGTCTTAGTTTGACTGCAAAACCAACCAAAAGGTCTTTGTTCTCAAAGATTGGGGTAGTGGGATGCGGTAAAGAAGGTCGTAATATTGTCAATTTAACAGCTACTTCAGGGTTGGATGTGGTTTTTATGGAAGAGTCAGAGGAACGAATTGAGTATGTCTTGAATCAACTCAGTAACAACTTAGAGAATAAAGTTGAAAACTGGGGTCTGACTCAAGCAGAGAAGAGAGGTATCATGAATCGCATCACACCAACTTTATCATACGATGATTTTAAGGGTTGTGACTTTGTGATAGAATGCTCTCGCTTTTCTGAAACCGGAAGAAGAAGCACTCAACTGAGAAAAAGTATTTTTAAAAAGCTGGAAGATGTGCTTGAACCAGATGCAATTATAGGCACAAACGGTTCAACTGTAATTATTAGTGAGTTAGCCGCAGACCTTGAACACAAAGAACGCTGTGTTAGTCTCTATTTCCCAGTGTCGCATGCTGGAGCAAACGTATTAGAAATTGTAAGTGGTATGTATACATCTGAAGAGGTATACAACCGTGTTGTTCTTTTTGCAAAACTGATAAATTATATTCCACACAAAATATATGAAAGCAATGGTAATGTCAGCCTTCGTGTTATGACCTCCATGCTTAATGAAGCTTGTCAAATATTGATGGAAGGAGTTGCTTCTCTTGAAGACATCGATCGCACCTTTACAGTAATTTATGCACAAAGATTTGGTGTCTTTCGATTGGCTGACATTATTGGTATTGAACGAATGGTAGCTCTTATGGAAGCGATGTTTAATGATTATGGAGACAAAAAATATAAACCAAATCCATTATTATGGAAATTATATCGCACCAATCAATTGGGTGTCCGAACTGGTAAAGGATTTTATTTGTATGATGGAGAAAAACCTATTGGAATTAACACAGCAATTTTTTAGTCAGAAATAAAAACAAGAAAAATGAAAATATTGGTATTGAACTGTGGAAGTTCATCGATAAAATATAAATTGTTCAACATGGAAACTCATGACGTGTTGGCACAAGGAGGCGTGGAAAAAATTGGATTAACAGGTTCGTTTCTGAAATTCAAATTGCCTGATGGGCAAAAAGTAATGTTGGAAGGAGAAGTCCTTGAACACAGAGCGGGCATTGAATACATTTTAGGGGTTTTAATAAGTAAGAAATACGGATGTATTAACTCATTAGATGAAATTGGCGCAGTTGGTCATCGTGTAGTTCATGGTGGCGAGCAGTTTAATGAAAGCGTTCTCATAGACGATGAGGTAATAAATATGATAGAAGAGTGTATTGATTTAGCACCTTTACACAATCCACCCAACCTAAAAGGGATTTACTCTATTATTGAATTTATGCCAGGCACACCGCAAGTGGCCGTATTTGATACAGCATTCCATCAAACCCTACCTGATTATGCATACTTCTATCCACTTCCATACTCACTGTATGAAAAGCATAATATACGTAGATATGGTTTTCATGGAACCAGCCATCGATATGTGTCGAAAAGAGTCTGTGAATTTTTGAATGTTCCTTTTGAATCACAACGTATTATTACTGCACATATTGGTAATGGTGTCTCTACGGCTGCCATTAAAAATGGTAAATCTATCGATACAAGCATGGGGATGAATCCTGTAGAGGGATTGATGATGGGTACACGTACAGGAGATATCGATCCAGGTATAATTACGTATCTTATGGAGAAAGAACATTTAGGGACTCAAGGTATTTCTACTTTAATAAATAAATTTTCTGGTGTACTTGGCATTTCAGGTATTTCTTCTGATATGCGTGAAGTTCAGGCTGCCTTAGAAGAAGGTAATGAACGTGCTAAACTAGCAATGGATATGTACAACTACAGAATAAAAAAGTATGTCGGATCTTTTACTGCCGTATTGGGCGGAATCGATATTCTTGTATTTACAGGAGGTGTAGGAGAGAACATGGCCCCAATGAGAAAAGCAGTGTGTGAAAACATGGAGTACATGGGCATTGAATTGGATGATGATCTGAATGCTTCGACGAGATCAATAGAGGCTGTTATAAGCAAATCTTCTTCGAAAGTTAAAGTAGTTATCATTCCTACAGATGAAGAGCTTACGATTGCTCAGGATGCAAGTCAGATATTACAATCTCATCCGAATTAAAACACTTTAGTGAAGTTTTATTATAATATGGGAAGGAGTTTTCCTCCTGACTTGTCCGCTTCTTAAAGTCATGAAAACAAATCGGAGACAGTCAACATGCTAAAGTGTAAAACTACTGGGTTTGCCGCATTAAGGTATCTTGTTTAACAAATTAGAGTTATAAAAATATATCTAAAAGCCATCTTTTAAGAGTTGACTATACATTTTTATGAGTGATGTTTAAGGCTAAAATTCACAAATAGGATTTGATTAAATCAAAAAAAAACAATTATTATTGGACTTGATAACCATTCAAATTGTACAACTCGCTTGCGTAAATTTGCAATTTGTTTGCATTCCCGTCGGTTTTAACCGACGGATAATAGGACTAATAATCAGTGATTGGCTTTAGCCACATCTTCAGCTTCAATAAATGTAGCTAAAGCCAAAAAAACTCCGCAAAATTAAGTAATCCGCTGATTAAAGTTAACGTAAAAAGGCGGATGTCCCTCCGTGTCATTAGTAAATCTTGCGTTTTTTTTCTGAAGAAACCAACACGAAAGGATTCGTGCGGGAGCGATGTACGTTCCACACCAGCGTAATGAAGCAAAAGTACCTAATCATGACTTACACTACATTTTCCACCGAAGATTATAAATTCCACAGGTGAAAATAGCTAACTAACAGAAAGATTACTCTTGCAAGAGTCGATTTTGTTTTCCACCATAAAAAACTGAAGTGAGTAGTGTTGATTTTTACATCCTACAAAGATTAGGGTACAGTTATCAATTGAAATTTGCACCCACTGTAGAAAATTATCGCATAAAGCACCCTTCCTGATAGATTTTAGAAAAAGAATGCTGTTAGAGAAACAAAAATCATTTCTTCCATCGAAGATTGGACGAACAAGAGATAAAAACGCAATCTTCCATTGAAGAAATGTTTAGAAAAGCACAAATGCACTTTTGTTTCAAGTAAATTGGATTTTTGAGAGATAAATGAAAGAGAAATACGAGTAAATCTGATTTTCTTGGCTTGTTTGTTGAATTTTTCACAGAGGATTTGAAATCCAACTCGCTTTTGGGAGAAAAAACATCAAAGATTTGAAATTCGCCTGTTGTTCGTCAGAAAAACCGCGGCGGATTCAATTTTCAACACATTTTCGTCAAATCTTCGGTTGAAGATTCAATTTTCAACGGTTGACAATGAAATCTTCCATTGAAGAAATGTTTAGAAAAGATTTTTTGATAGTTGTTGATTAGTGAAGTTTTATTATAATATGGGAAGGAGTTTTCTTGATTGCTTCTACCTAATTCAAAATAAAAAAATCCATTTCAGCAAACAAGCTGAAATGGATTTTAAAAATTTATGATATTTTCTCTATTTGTTTTAGATGAATTTCATTTTATCAATTAAATCATTCACATCCACTATTGCAATTCTCGATGCAACGTCTGACATAGCATAAGGTAAAATAAGTTTATTATCCACAATCATACTACCACATGAATAAATAACATTTGGAACATATCCTTCGCGCTCTTCTTCATTTGCAGTTAGTATAGGCTCTTCCAATCGTGCTATAAGTTTGGTAGGGTCTTCTAAGTCTAATAGGATTACTCCAATGGAGTATTGTCTCATATTACCCACTCCATGCGTCAAAACCAACCATCCTCTGTCTGTTTCGAGTGGTGATCCACAGTTCCCAATTTGAACAAACTCCCATGGCTCTTCTGGTTCTTGGATTAATGTACCTCCATCCCAAAAATGCAAATCATTGGAATACATAACAAAGTTGTTTTCTCCATCTTGGCGAGATAACATGGCATATTTTCCATTTATCTTTCGTGGGAAAAGCGCCATCCCTTTGTTCTTGACACCATCACCATTAAGAGTAATCATGTTGAACGTTTGGAAGTCATGAGTTTCTATAAATTGCGATAAAATACGTCTACCATTGAAGGCTGTATAAGTAGCATAGTAAACTACGTGTCCATTGTCATGCGTGAATTTTACAAATCGTGCATCCTCTATGCCTTTACTCTCATTTGCAGAAATAGGAAATATTACGCGTTCGGATATTGCCGTATTGTCATCAAATCTAATTTTGTAATTAGAGTCTGCCAACCAGTGAATGGTAGTAGTTGTCCAGCTATCAACTGCAAAATTGGAGTCTAAAAAAATATCCCGAATGTTATCCCGAAGTTCGGCGTGTGTGAAAAAATCGGGTAGCCCGCTCAACACTCTTTTACTGGTTTCATTCCACGCTTTCATATCTTTTAGTTTCAATTGAAACCTAATTTTTTCATAAAACGGGTCGTGAACCATTAGTGGGGTTTCTACATATTCCGAAACAGTATCAAAATTGAAAGACATGTTTTTATCCAATATACCGCTCCTGAAAACAATAGATGATATATGACCTTCGCCAGTTGCACGCAGGCTCATGATAAATCGTACGCTTCCCTCAGCAAGCAAACTCTGATCGGGATGTAACACAATAGATGGATTAAAAAGAGCGGCAGACTCTATCGAATACTCCATGGTAAAGAAAGCACCAATGAGTAACTTTTGCGTTTTACTTATAGACTCTTTTTTAATTACATATTCTGAGATTCTATCATAATTCCTTATTAATAGCTGTTCAAGGTCTCTATGTCTATCAGCAAAAAGGAGTAATGTTTTATTTAGTTGCTCCTCTGCTTCAGCTTCCGAAAGCTTAAGCACTCGTTTTATGATATTGTTTATACGAGGTACTTTGCTTGGAACATGCGGTAATGTAATTACACGCGAATTGTCTCCAACTATTCGAATCTTTTTTCTTTTGACAAGTTGTGTCTTATTTACTGCTTCCTTCATAAATATTTTATTTTTGATTTCAAACTTCTAAAACTTGTTTGTAAACCCTGTAGTAACCATCTACCATTTTCTCGAGACTGAAATTTGATACAGCCCATTCATTGCACTGTTTTCTATTAATTGAGTTTATATCATTTACTGCATCTACGGCTTCTTCAACAGAGTTTACGAGGTAACCTGTTTGTTTGTTTACTATTAGTTCAGGCATTGAGCCTCTTTTAAAAGCTATGACAGGTGTGCCACAAATCATTGCTTCGGCAACACTCAAGCCAAATGGCTCGTCAAAGCTTATGGGATGTAACAAAGCAGCGGCTTCTCCCAATAGTTTATCTCGTTCGGTTGGGCCAGAGTTTCCAACATAAATTATGTCATCATTATTGATGAATGGTTTTACTTTTTCTTCAAAATAGGCTTCATCTTGAATCAAACCTGAAATAATTAATTTTTTGTTTGCTTTTTTTGCTATTTGAATAGATTCATAAGCTCCTTTCTCAGGATGTATTCTTCCAAAAAACAAAAGGTAGTCTTTGGGGGTTTCATTAAAAGTGAAGTCTTTACAGTCAATTCCGTTATAGACAGTGGCAGTATAGTCTAATTCAGCACTTCTGTCGGAATCGCTAATAGATACATAATGATTGTTGCTGTTGTATTTTTTATAAACTGGAATTATTTGTTGAGACGAAAACCCATGAATTGTTGTAATCATGGGAGTCTTAATTAAACGTGAGTAGGTGAGTGGAAGAAAATCAAAGTTGTTGTGAATAATATCAAACTCTGATGCTCTTTCCATTACATTGCTAATGTGTAGGCATTCCCATACTTTTGGGTCGATGGAGCTGTCCTCTGCATAAGCTGTTTCTGATACATACTCCAATTTACCTGAAGTGTGTGAATTGCCCGTAGCAAAAAGTGTTACATCCACGCCTTTTTTCACCAATCCTTCGGCAATGTTAGATGCTACTTGCTCCCATGGCCCATATTTGAGGGGTGGTGTTCGCCACGCTATTGGTGCTAATAGTGCAATTTTCATTTTATTTTTTGTAATATACAAACCTTACAAGCATTACTTTGCTTGGTGTATTTATGAAAGGGTGTAAGATAATAATTATTTAGTTATAGATTGTACTTTTACAGTGCGTTTCTACTATTGTTGAGACAATAATCTACAAGTTCTTCAATATTTGCTGTCCCAACACACATCACAGTATCGGCGCCACCCCAATATATTTTGACGCTCCCATCGGGTTCGGGTATTGCACCGCATGTGAAAACAACATTGGGCACGTAACCCGTTATTTCGTAAGTCTCCTCTGGTTGAAGAATCCACTCATCACCCACAGCTATTATTTTTGCTGGGTTGCTTAGGTCGTGCAAAGCAACGCCAAGACGATATACACTGCCAGCCATCGTGGGAAATACTCCATGATAAATATTTAACCATCCACGCGATGTTTTAATGGGCGTTGCGCCAGGTCCAATTTTCATTTCATCCCAATGATATTTCACAGGATTCATTATTAATTCACTATCTCCCCAATATCTCAAGTCAGGTGAATAGGAAATCCATATAGCCCAAGGAGATATCTCGGAATGCGGTCTGTCTAATCGCGCATAAAGTCCATTAAACTTTTCAGGGAAGATAACAACGTTGCGATAATCAGCCTCGGTAATGAGTGAGAATCGCTCAATGGTTTTGAAGTCTTTTGTTTTTGCCAATCCAATTCTCACACCATGTTGCGAGTATGCACTATAAGTGATTAAGTACTCACCGTCGATAAAGACAATGCGCGGATCTTCAACTCCAAATGCCTCATACTCTTTAAAAACACCTTCGGTTGCAGGAGTAATAAATGGTGTTGGGTCTACTTTAAAGTTATATCCATCACTACTTATTGCTTTGCCAATAATGCTGCGTCCATTTAGGTTGTGCGATCTAAACAGCATAATGTAATCATCATTATGCTTCACCATTCCTGCATTGTGAACAGTGGCAACAGGGTAGGGAACATCTTTTTTTGTTAATATAGGATTACCTGAATATCGTTTTATCATCTTCTTTTTCTTGTTTTAGTTTTCTTTTTTCTTTACGGTAATAATCTTCGTGAGCCTTCAACACATTTAAATATGATACTAAATAGGCTATTGTGCTTTCAGCTCCCTGATTCTGGTTAACGCCATAACTCTCAATTCCGTCACAGCAACCTTGTGTGTCATGATTGTATAGGCTTATTCGTAAATCATTTTCACCTAAGAACCATCTAAATGATTTAAATAGCTTGGTTAAATATGATTTATCACCTGTTATATTATATGCTTGTCTAAACATTAACACCATACCCATAGCATCAACAGGTTGCTGAGCAAAAACTGAACGTTCTTCATCTTTTTTAAACCACTGCTCATTACCAATGATCGAGAGATTCCCGTCTTTCATAGTGTTCTTTACCAGAAAGTTCATCGACTCAAAAGCAACTTCTCTAATTCTTCCCTCGTTTAAGATGCTTGTAGCATGTAACATTGCAAGAGGAAGTATGGCATTATCATAAGCCAATAAGGCTTCATACCAATGCCATCCATCATGGTTGTTTATATTGTAATGATCAATTAATTTGTAGGTGAGGTCTCTCAATTTCTCGATCATTGCATCATCATTCATATTGCTCCTTAAATAATAGGAAATACCAATTATGGTATTAGCAATGCTTCTAATTGATTGCAGGTTGTCAAAATGAGGTTTGGCTTTGTCAAATATAAGTTGGCCAATTTGGCGGTACGAGTTGTTGGGTGGATAGTTGAGCAAATATCCTACAGCCCAAATTGCTCGGCCAAAAGAATCCTCAGAGCCCACTTCGTCCAAATATTGACGATTAAAGCTTAAGAAGTTTCTGAAGTTGCCATCATCGTTTTGCATATAGTGGATATAGCTTAGGTAGATGGGGATTAAATCAAGAGATGAGCTGTTTTTCTTTACTCTATAAGACATCAAGGCTAATAACAAAGCTCGTGCATTATCACACAAGCAGTAACCTTCTTTCAAGTTTGGAATGCCAAATATGGCATGTTGTATGATACCAGTGTCATCGGTAAGTCTTTTTATTTGTCTCATTGAAAACTCGGGTAAAAGAGAAATGTCGAATGGTGCATCTTCTTTCTTTTCAATTTTAATTTTCTCATCAATTACAGTTTGAACAACGTTGTTGTATATTCCTCCAATTTTAGGCCATGTAATTTCCAAACCGTGTTCACGTGCTTTCCTTCTTAGTTCTAGTCTCTTCTCAGGATTGTCCAGTAAATCGATTAAAATATCCGAAAGTTGTTCTGTTTTCCCAAAATCAAACATTACTCCTCTTCCTTCACTCAATAGCTCTGTGGCATGCCAATATGGAGTTGAAACAACTGCCGAACCCACACCTACAGCATAAGATAAAGTTCCACTAGTTATTTGAGCTTCATTTAAATAAGGCGTTATATATATATCAGATGCATACAAGTACTTAAAGAGTTCCTTTTGAGTGGCAAACTCGTTGAGCAAAACCACATTTTTTTCTAAGTGTAAGTCTTCTATTAATTGTATCAATGATAGTCGATACTCTTCACCAGCATGCTTAATAACATTTGGATGTGTTTTCCCTAAAACTATATACATGACCTCAGGGTGTTTCTCAACAACTTTAGGCAATGCTTTTATTGCAGTCTCTATACCTTTGTTTCGACCAACAAAACCAAAAGTGAGCATCACTTTTTTGTTTTCTAGTTTGAACTCCTTTTTAACTTTTTCTTGATTGTAATGTATTTCTGGAACCCCATGTTCTATATAAGCGATTTTACTACGAGGAATTTCATATATTTCAACGAGCATTTCAATTGCTTTATAACTCATCACCACAACACGATTGGCCATTCGACAAATTGTTTGTAAAACCTCCTTTTGATTGTTCGATGGAGTCTGCATTACAGTGTGCAAAGTCACTATCAAAGGTATCTCTAACTCATGAAGTAGTGGCAAAATATATATCCCATCTTGTCCACCAAAAATACCGAATTCGTGTTGCAATATACAGCAGTCTGCGCCACTAACATTTATATATTTTGCGGCAGCAAGATAATCTTCTTGCAGTTCTTGTCTAATTCTCAGTTTCACCTCTTCAGGATAAACTAATTGTTCATCAGCATCGTCCAAAGCGATAATAAAACTACTTCTATCATCCGAGTCATCTTTTTTAGAAGCTATCATCGAATTAAATAGATTCTGAGTAAAAGTCCCTATTCCGCATTGGCGAGGTGGATAAGTTGCTATATAAGCATTTTTCATATGTTTATTTTTTTAATGTTAATATCTTATTATAAAAAAATTATCACCGCATGTCTCATGCTGTAATAATATATTACGTGTGTTTTATTTAGATTCTTAAGTTGTTTCTCTCTAACAATTTTGAATTGTAAAATGTTTGAATGTACTTTAGCAATATACAAAAAAATAATGAGTAGCGAAAAAAATGTTTTCGCTATTTATAGAAAAAAGTATTAATCGAGAGTTATAAGAAAAGATTGTAGGTTTAATGAAAGCAATAAAAAAGCTCTAGTGGCTTAATATTAGATAGTTTTTTTACATATTTATGTATAAGACTTTGCAAATAGTTATTTATATTTGTTCCTGACAGAAAGAGTTCCTATCCTAAAAAATAACTCAATGAAATATAGTTGATAAATTAATGCATCTAAAAAACCTCATTACTGTCTCAATATCGTTTTTGGCAATACTTTTTGTCATTTGTTCCAATGCCTACGGACAGCGGATAGTAGAGTATGGGCAATTTTCGCCTACATATTTCGATTCAATTCGCGCATTGGTGAATGACACTGCAAAAGAAAATTACACAATAAATGCATATCGATTATCAGTTTCAGAAGGAGAGATTATTATTGATGGCCAATTAAATGAGCTTGCGTGGAGCAAAGCTATGCGTAGAGGTGGATTCCTAGAAAAAGAACCATTTCCTTTGGTGCCTATGAGTGAAGAAACAGAATTTGCTATTTTGTATGATGATGAAAATATTTATCTAGGAATTTGGTGTTGGGATTCGGAACCCGATAAAATAATTCGGCAACTATCACCGAGGGGTACCAATGCGCCAGACCATCTAATGTTGTTTTTTGACAGTTACCATGATCGCCGTACTGGCTATAAGTTCGTGGTGTCCCCAACAGGAGTGCAAGCTGACGAACTACGTTACGACGATACAAAACGCGATGCGAACTGGAATGGAATATGGTATTCCGAGGGTTCAGTTGATGAAAATGGTTGGTATGCTGAAATTAAAATTCCTTTTTACAATTTCAGGTATTCACGTAAATCAAAGCAAACTTGGGGTTTTAACATTATGCGAAACATATCAAAAGATGCTTCACGAGGGCAATGGAAGCCTCACTTACCCGAATGGGATAATACAACACGTATGTTTAAAATGGGAAATATTGAAAACATTTACAATATTAGTCCAGGCAGAACTTTTGAGTTAAGACCTTATGGTGTAACTGGTGTTAACAAAACAATGGATCAAGGTACTACAGCTTTATTCAGTGTAGGAGGAGATATTCGGTATAACCCTACACCTAATCTTACAGCCGATTTCACATTAAATCCAGATTTCGCTCAAGTAGATGCCGATGTTTTCGAAATTAATCTAACCCGATTTCCCACACGATTTAAAGAACTTCGCCCTTTTTTTACGGAGCAAATAAACATTTTCAATACTCCGATGGAACTTTTCTACAGCCGCCGGATTGGTGCAAAAGGCGACATTTTAGGAGGTGGGAAAGCGACTGGAAAATTACCGCATGGTGTTGAATTTGGAGTACTTGGAAATTTGACAGGGGAATCTGTTTTTTCCAGTTCTGTGGAGAATATAGAAAAAGCCATGTTTGGTGTGTTAAGAATAAAAAAAGATATTTTTGAATCTGGAAATATAGGGGTTATAGCTGGAACAAAGGAAGAGTCTGGCAATTTTAATCGAGTTTTTGGTGTTGATGGGAACTTTATGTTCAATAATGATGATATAGTAGATTTTCAGGTTGCATCAGGTTTAACTGAGAAAAAACAAACCCAAAACAGGGCATATAATTTGACATACACTCGCACAGGTGATTTGTGGGGAATGAAATTTAATTACAATCGAGTAGAGCCTGCATTTGAAATCAATCGAATAGGTTATATTCAGAAAGAAACTGATCGAGGATGGAATAAAGGGACTGCGCTAATTCGCATAAGTCCTCGCATAAATAAACACCATATTCGTAAAGTAACTACCCATCTAGAATATATATATAACAGGGATTTATTTACAACTAGGTATATTAATACCTGGCTTGAAAGACACCCTTCACACATTCCTGATACAAAATTTGGGACAATCATTCAAAGTGACAATTCAGAACGGATTATTAGTGGTGGAGCAAGAGGAATAAATAATTACCATATAGGTGGCGATGTAACCGTAAACCTCATCAATGAAATGTTAATCTCGACAGAATATAAATACTTCTCTGCTACAGAGATGACGGAGAACTATAAGGGGAGTTTATTTAAGATGCATTATTCCACAAGACCAATTAGTTTGGGTGCTAAGTTTGCGGGTAAAATTTCAGCATTAAGTGGGACATTTTACAATTTTGACCAAAAATATGTAGGTAGTCAGAGAAGCTTATCTGTCGAAGGTGAGGGGCGACTTCATCGTAATATTCTAACTAAGCTGCAGACTGATTTCATAAAAACATACGATGATAATAATACGAGAGATGGTCAATACTTTAAATTATCGTCCAACTCTACATGGATGTTTACAAAAGACTTTTTCATAAGGTTACATGCACAAGGAATGTTTGGAAAGACTTACTACTATCAAAAGCAAAAAAACAATGATTACCTGCTGAGTTGTCTTATCAGTTGGCAATACCGACCCGGAAGTTTTCTTTTTTTAGCCTATAACGAAGGCCGTTTTGATGGTATAAGCTCTACAGAATCAAATATTATGAAATTGAAGAATCGTACTGTTATTCTAAAAATGTCCTATTTTTTTAGTCTCTGATAGTTTACATTAAAGGTGAAAATCAAAAGGAAGTTGGAGTAGTATCATTGGTATACTTATTAACTCAAGTTTCCCACCTATTCTTTTCTAATTTAAAACAAGGTGGTATTTTTCTATTCTCTTTATAATCAGTGTATTGTTACGCTGCCTTGCTTTTTGTTAATGTCTTATTAGAGTGCTGATTT